>NZ_JBEYTP010000003.1:0-43127 GCF_040643125.1 Micromonospora sp. NPDC047465 | reverse complement strand
CGGAGCCCTGCGGGCAGGGTGTCACTGAAACCGACCCCGGTCAGTGACGTGCCCGGGTTGGGGTTACTGAGGGTGAACTCGAGCGATGTCGTCCCGCCGGAGGGGATGATCGCATCGCCGAAAGCCTTGGCGATCGTCGGTGGCGCGATGGATGCGGCGCAGAACGGTCGCGTGATGGTGTTGTGGATCAGCGTGACGGCGCCGTTGCGGGCCAGCACCCGTCCAGCAACGGTGGCTCCTTCCCCCAGCGTCGCCGATTGCAACGCCAAGATGCTTCCGGCGAAAACTGTTCTGGTATTCAGGGTCGCCGAGCTGGTGACCTGCCAGAACACGTTGCACGCCTGCGCGCCACGGATCAGGTTGACCCGGCTATCAGTCGCGGTGATCAGGTCGGATCCCACCTGGAAGATGAACACCGCGTTGGGATCATTCTCCCCGTCCAGCGTGAGGGTGCCCGTCAGAGACATGGTGGCGGGCGACCTGTACACCCCTGCGGGCAGAGTTTGGCCGCCGAGGTCGGCGCTCACCGTATCGGTTGTCGGTTGCCCTGCGGCAAAGTTGTACGCCGTGGTCAGAGCGGCCTGGGCCTGCATCGCCTCGGTGTCACCGACGTGTGTTTCGCCGTTCACCACGGGGTCGCCGGTGACCGACGTGCCCGGCCAGACACCCAGGTCGCCGTTGATGACCGAAGGGCCGACGGGAGGCGGGACGTCAGTGACCGCCTGGCCAGCCAACACCCCGTAGGACTCGGCAACCCCCAACGGGACCGGGGCCTGGGCCCAGGCCGCCTGTATCCCAACGACCCCTACGAGAATCGTCGTGGAGACGACAGCCCCCGCCATCGCCATCGCAGTAGACCGACGGTGTCTACGACACGCGCGAGCCAAACTGATCACCGACACAGATTTCCCCCACCAATCAAGATCCCGCCCCCCGGCGAGATTCGGAGCGCAAAGGCTTGTTAGCTGGCGCAGCGTCAGGTGACGGACGCCCAAGCCTTCTGCGGGAGGTTATCTCCGCGAAGCGGAACAATGCCTTGAAATGCCGCAAAAAGGCTGTAATGAGATGATGTCCGGCGTCTCCGTAGGCCAGTCACACCAGGCGCGAGGCGGCCTCATATGTCCCGATCCTCACCCGGCCCGAGGATCGGCGCAGCGCCAAACATGCTCGCCATCGCGAATACGCAGCAACGCCGAAGCGAGCTCCACGGCAGCCACTTTCGCGCCCCCGGCTGGCTCATCAAGAGCGTGCCACCGCGCCACCGACAGTTGCCGTCGTTACCTGGCCCGCGACCTCATCGCCGACCTACGTCGCCTGGACCGGCACCTCGACACCAACCAGGCACAGACCCGTCAAGCCCTCGCCGAGTCCACGGCGTCGGACGCATCCTCGCCGGAAAGACCCTCGGCCACCTCGGCGACACCACCGTTTTCCAACCGCCGATCCTTCGCCAGCTACATCGGCACCGGTCCCCTGACGATCTCGTGCGGCGTTTGACGCCTCGGTTCACTGATCGGCTTGTCGTTACCCTCGCTCATCTGCGTCTGGGGGTACCGCATGAGGCCCTGGCGGTGGCGTTCGGGGGTGGATCGCTCGACCGTGACTCGGGCGATCGGGCAGGTACGCCCTTGCTGGCCCGTCGCGGGTTCGCCCGTCCGAGCGGGATCCGGCTGCACACCCTGGCGGACGTGTTCGCCTACGCCGCCGCGGAGGGTGTGGCACTGCGCCTCGATGCCACTGAGATCCGGGTCCGCTGACCACGCGTCGGCCGGCCTGGCCGCAAGGCGTTCGTGTCGGGCAAGGCGAAGCAGAACACGATCAGAGCCACCGTGGTGGCCGACGAGTACGGGGCGACCCTGTGGAGCGGTGGACACCGGCCAGGCCGGATGCACGACACCACCGCCGCCCGCGTCGAGGGCATCGGCGTTCAGGCGCCCGCGTAGCAGCGCAGCCCGTCGACGTCGGCCCGGGTCAGGCGCCCCTGCGCGACCAGCAGGTCGAGGTGCGCCGCGGTCTCGGTGACGGCGAGCATCCGGTTGAACACGTCCAGGTCGCCCAGCTCGCGTTCCCGCCTGGTCCAGCGCAGCCGCGACGCGACCTCGTACGCCGACTGCGCGCCACGGGCGACGGCGACCTCCGTCTCGTCGAGCCGCGCGCCGTGGTGCGCGACCAGCTCGTCGACGCGTGCGTGCACGCTCGGGGTCACCGGCCCGTGCGCCGGGAGCAGCCGCGCGTCGGGCCGCTGCCGCACCAGCGCGAGCGAGCCGAGGAAGTCGCCGAGGGGGTTCGCGGAGAGCACCGGCTCGAACCCGATCGACGGCGTGATGGTGGGCAGCACATGGTCGCCGGCGAACAGCAGCCGCGACCCGGTGTCGTGGAAGACGACGTGGCCGCGGGTGTGCCCCGGGGTCTCGACGACGTGCAGGATACGGTCGCCGTGCCTGACCTCGTCGCCGCCGCGGAACCAGTCGTCCGGCAGCTCCCAGTCCTCTTCGGGGGCGCGCCCCCGGGTGATCCTCGCCAGGGTGTCGGCCAGCTCGCCCGCGCCGAGCAGCCGCAGGCGGTCGAGCTGCTCGGCGAGCGGGTCCCGCTCCGGCGACATGGTGACCTCGAGGCTCGGGCGCTCGCCGGCGCCGAGGCTCACGCGCATGCCGAACTCGCGGCGCAGGTGCACGGCCTGCGTGTAGTGGTCGCGGTGCATGTGCGTCACGAGGAAGCGGCGGACGTCCTTGACCGTCGAGTCCAGTTCCTCCAGCGCCGCGTCGAGGGTGGCCCGCGCCCCGGCGACCGCCCACCCCGAGTCGACCAGCACCAGACCGTCGTCGTGGCGCAGGACGTACACGTTCACCGCCCGCAGGCCGTCATCGGGCAGCGGCAGCGGCACGCGCCAGACCCCGGGGGCGACCTCGAACGCACCGGGCGTGGTCCAGTCGTCGGGGCTGCCGTCGTCCAAGGTCATGGCCCCGACCATAGTTCCCGGCCGGGCCGGTCCGGGCGGCGCGGCCGGTGGCCTCCGTCACGCCGACGCCCGACGCGCTCGGCGCCGGGAGCCGGGGGCGGCGGGTGCGCCGGTGGGCGTCAGCGCGGCCGGGCGTACGCCAACGGCAGCGGAGTCGGCTGGCCCGCCCAGGCGCCGGTCAGCGTGGCGCCCTCCGGGCGGCTCCCGCCGTCGAGGCGACGCACGACGACCAGGTCGACGGCATCCGTGACGATGAGCGTCGGGTCGTCCGGCACCACCTGACGCAGCGCGCCCACCGCCGGGACGTCGGCACCGGGAGTGCCGCCACCGGTGATCGTCATGCTGGGCTCGCGGCGTTCCAGCCGGCCGTCGATCTCGATGAACTCCTCCGCCTGACCGGTGCCGGCGAGCACGGCGCCCGCCAGCGCCGCGGCGTAGACGGGGTCGCCGCAGGCGTCGTACACCCAGCGGCGGCCGAGCACCGAGTGCTCCGCGGTGCCGACCAGCCACTCGTCGCCGCCGTCCAGCGGAGCGCCCCGGTACGTGAGCGGGACCTGGTGGACCGGCCCGTCGCCGGCCCGGACGAGCATCGTCTCGATGCCGACCTCGCCGGCCGGGTCGTCGAACCGGTAGGCCGCCACGCGGACGACGTCGGCGTCGTCGGGCCCCTGGTACCACGGCCGGCCGGGCAGCCACGCCGCCAGGAGTTCCAGTTTCGACGGGTGCAGTTCCGCCCGGTGCAGCAGCGCCATACGCCGAATCGTAGAGGCATCCTCGCGACCCGCGCTCACCGCTCCCGGGGCGTCTCCGCTCCCCGGGACGTCTCCGCTCCCCGGGCCGACCGGCGAGACAGAGGCCGGACCGCGCCACCCGCCCGGCCTTGTGCAGAGTCGAAGCCGCCGATCCCGGGCGGTCGACAACCGGTGCGCTGGGCCTCGCGGTGCCTGGTGCCCCACCCGTGGGGCAGGTCGACAGTGGTCGAAACGGGCGGTGCCGGCGGCGTGGCTGTCGCCCCGCCGGGACAGGGCGGACCGAGGCCCGGCCCGGCTACCCCTCGACCGTGACGTCGACCGGGCCGACGCGCAGGACACCGTCGTTCAGGGGCGTGCAGCGGACGCCGCCCCGGCCGCGCAGCGCCTTCCACGCGCCGGGCCCGACGGTGACCTCCATCCAGGCGCAGGGGTGCGCCGGCCGGTTGACCCGCAGCCTGACCGGGCCTTCCCCCGAGTCCAGGGTCAACACCGACCCGACCAGCTCGTCCACGGCGATGCCGGTGGTGAGGACGTTCCGCCGGACCTGCACCAGGTCGACACCGGGCGGCAACGACTCCTGCGCGATCACGGTGACGCTCGCCTCCCGGTGCGCCGGCTTGCCGAAGTACCGGTCGCCGACGATGCCCAGGCCCGCCCGGATCCGGACCTCCTCGACCAGCTCGCCGGGCGGCGCCGGCGCTGGGCCGTCCGCGGGCCGGCCCACGTAGCGGTGCACCGGCGAGGCCAGCAACTGGACGATCCGCGGCATGACCCGGAGTCTACGAGCGGTCACGCCACGTCGGCGGCCGGGCACGCAGGGCCCGGCCGGGCCAGTCGAGCACCGGCGCCACGCTGTTGGCCGCAGGGCAACATCAGGTGCGGTGGCCCTGAGCGTCGCTCGCCTCCCGTTGCGGGTGGGACCGGCTCCTGCCGCCGGGCGCGGCGTCCCAGCGCGACCGGCTCCCGGTCCGGGGGGCCGTCACCCGTGGTCGTACACCGTCACGGCGATGTCGCGCGCAGAGGGTGCGCTCGATGACGGGTTCCATCCGGTTCCAGGTGCCGCCGGCGAGGCCGCAACCGATCCGGGGCATGTGCACCGACGCCCCCAACGCCTGCGCCTGGTCGGCGAGCGACGTCAGGCAGCGTTCGACGGCGTCGTAGCGGATGGGCGGACCGCCGCTGCCGGTCCTGATGCCGCGCTGGCCGACCATGTTCGCCACCCACACGTCCGGCGTGACCCGCACCAGGCGGGTCGCGCCGAGGGCGAAGTCGTTGCCCGCGCGGTGCCGGTGCCAGTCGCGGTAGTCGCGTTCGGGCTGGGGCCAGCGACGGGAGATCGCCACCACGAAACCCTTGCCCCAGCCGCCCAGATCGTTGCAGATGTGCGCGATCACCTTCGGGCCCTTGGCCTGGGGCTGGTCGCATCACCCTTGATGATCCTCAACGGCGTCACGCCGGCCAGCATGCCAGCCGCGTACGACGCTCCGGCAGCGAATTACCGCACCGGCGCAGCGGCTACCGTTGCCCGGGGGCGCAGTTGTTGCTCGTACGCCTGACCGTGTATTCGGTGTCGTCGTGGGTGATGCCGGACGGCTCGCCGTCGAAGTGGCTCTCGACCTTCTCCCAGCCCCGGCGCTGCTCGTAGTGCAGGTGCGGCGCGCCCGAGTTGCCGGTACTGCCGAGCCGCCCGATCTGCTCGCCCTGGGCGACCCGCTGACCCTCCCGCACCAGGGGCGGTTCGAGCAGGTGCAGGTACTGCGTCTCCCACCTGCCGCCGTGGTCGATCTTCACCCAGTAACCGCCGCCGCGACCGCGCGGGCCGTTCGGGTTGTCGGGGGTGCGGCCGCCCAGCGACCCGTTGATCCCGGCCACCGTGACCGTGCCGGCGTAGGACGCGAGCACCGGCCGCCCCCACGCCTCGCCCTCAATCGGGAACAGGTCGACGTCGTAGTCGTCGTGGCCGGGGTAGGTGCCGAGCTGCCAGGTCTCGCCGCAGGCGACGGGGAGCTGGAAGAGCGGGCGCGGACCGGGCGGCCGCAGCAACGGCACGACGACCACGGCGAGGACGACGACGATGGCGGCGACGGCAGCGACCGCGCCGAGCAGGATGGCCCGGCGGGCGGTGCGGCTCCGGACGCGGCGGCGGCTGCCCTTGCGGCTGCGGCTGCGGGGACTGGTCGGGTGGCCGGTGGTCACCGTCCAGAGCATGGCAGACGGCGGCAAGGCGTCGACGCCGAGTCCGGCCGTATCAGCGGGGCCGGTGGTGAGGGCTTGACCTGACGGAGGACGAGGGCGGTGTCCCCGCCCTCGGCGTGGCGACGACTTTTCCGGCCGCCGGCCGTCTATTCAGTGACCACTGCGAAAGGAGCCCTCATGGCCAAGCTGCTGTACTCGGCGACGGCGTCGCTCGACGGCTACATCGCCGGCCCGGGCGGCGACATGTCCTGGCTGACCGCGCACCTTGCCGGCGGGAACCCGACGGCGGAGCGCCTGCTGGCCGACGTCGGCGCGATCCTGGCCGGCAACCGCACCTTCGGCGGCGACGACCCGAACCGCGGCACCGACAGCGAGGGCGCGTTCGGCGGCCAGTACCACGGGCCGGTGTTCGTGCTCACCCATCGGCCGCCGGCCGCACCACACCCGGGTGTCACGTTCGTCGGTGACCTGCACAGCGCCGCCGCGCAGGCCAAGGAGGCCGCCGGCGACAAGTACGTGAACATCCTCGGCGCGAACGTCGCCAAGCAGTGCATCGAGGCCGGGCTGCTCGACGAGGTCCTGATGTTCTTCGCCCCGGTGCTGCTCGGCGACGGGGTACGCATGTTCGACCACCCCGGCGGCGCCGAGGTGCGGTTGGCGCCGATTCCCGGCGAGACCGCGCACTGGTACAGCGTCGTCCACTGACCGGCGGTGTGGCCCCTACAGCCACGCGTCGTTTCCCTGGATCGGGCAAACGGTCACCGACTGTTCACGGATATCGATCTGGACCATTACTTTCAACTCTGTCTATATGAGTGCAACAACCACCTGCTCTCACCGGGACGGAGCACCATGACACGCACCCTGCGCGCAACGGCCGTCAGCCTCGCCGCGATCCTGGCCGCCACCCTCGGCCTCACCCAGCCTGCCTGGGCCGCCAGCTACTCCGCCTCCCTCACCACCGCCGTCGCCGATCTTCCCGTCGCCACCGAGGTACGCACCGGCTACAGCCGCGACCTGTTCCGCCACTGGATCGACGCCGACGGGGACGGCTGCCACACCCGCAACGAGGTCCTCATCGCCGAGGCCACCACCAAGCCGAGCATCAGCGGCACCTGCACCCTGTCCGGTGGCCGCTGGTACTCCTACTACGACGACGCCTACTGGACCCTCACCAGCGACCTCGACATCGACCACATGGTCGCCCTCGCCGAAGCCTGGGACTCCGGAGCCCGCAACTGGACGAGCAGCCGCCGCCAGGCCTTCGCCAACGACCTGGGCGACAGCCGGGCCCTGGTCGCCGTCACCGACAACGTCAACCAGGCCAAGGGGGACCAGGACCCCGCCACCTGGATGCCGCCCTACCCCTCCGCCCGCTGCCGCTACATCAACGAGTGGGTCGCGGTGAAGATCCGCTGGCGGCTCACCGTCGACAGCGCCGAGAAGAGCGCCCTGACCGACTGGGCCAACAACTGCCCCAACGTCACCATCTCCGTCACCTACGCCTACTGACAGCGCGACCCACCCGGCCGGTCCGCCATCCCCAGGGCCGGGCACCACCGCTCGGTCGCCGGCCGTCGGCGATGGCTCAGCGTGCGGCGCGCACGGTCTCCCGCGCCGCACGGGCCAGCTTCTCGTCGTACGGCCGGCCCAGCGCACGCGCGTACTCGATGGTCCGGTCGAGCAGCGCCAGCGCCTCGTCGTAGCGACCCGCCGCGCGGCACGTCTCGGCGTAGGTGTGCAGGAAGTCGATCTCCAGCTGCACCTCGGCCAGCGGCTCCAGCAGCTCGAAGGCCCGCCGGTGGTGTTCGAGCGCCTTCTCGGGTGAACCCATGACCCGCAGCGCGACACCGAGATAGTTGTGGCACCACGCCTGGTTGTGTTGAAGATTGTTCTGCTCGGACAGCCGTAACGCGTCGTGCAGCGTTCGCAGCGACTCCGTCGGATCGTCGCGTGCCAGTGCGACACCGAGGGTGACCAGCCCGGTGATCTGTGCGGGCCCGTCCGCCAGGGCGACGGATGCCCGGGCGAGTTCGACGGCTTCGCGGTGCCGCCCGAGGTGAAGTGTCACCCATCCGTCGAAGGCCAACGCCTGGGACTGCCCGGCCCGGCGCCCGATCTTCTCGAACAGCTCGCGTGCCCGCCGGAAGTGCGCCTGTGCCGCTTCGAGTTCACCGAGATCCCGGCGCACGAGGCCGGTGCGCAGCGCCAGGGCAGCCGCGATGTCGTCGTCCGGCCCTGACTGCTCCGCCAGCTCATAGGCGGCGAGCGCCTCGGTGAGGCGGCCGGCGGCGGCACAGGCGTAGCCGAGGTCCGCGAGCAGCGAAGCCCGCTGCTGGTCGCGGCCGAGACGTGCCGCGGCGGCTGCGGCCGCCTCGAGTAGGCGCGTCTGGTCGTCGGTTCCGCGGTGCCGGAAGAACCACACCCGCATGGCCTGCGGCAGTTCGGCCACCACCTCGTCCACGCCGAGCCGCACGGCGGCGTCGAAGCAGGCCACCAGGTTGACGTACTCGAGGTCGAACCAGGCCATGGCCTTCGCCGGATCTCCCGGCGAGGGTTCCTTGCGGTACGGGGAGGGCAGGGTCTGATCGTGGGCGACCGCCTGCGCCAGATAGTGCCTGAGGACCCGGCGCAGGGCGGCGTCGGCCTGTGGCTCCTCCTCGGCGGCGATGTCCGCCGCGTACTGCCGGATCAGGTCGTGCATCCGGTACCGCCCGGGCGAGGGCTCCTGGACCAGGTGGGCGTCGACCAGCTCCTCCAGCGCCGCGCCGATCCGGTCGGGCGGCATGTCGGTGAGCGCGCCCACCACCGGCGCGTCGAAGTCGGCGCCCGGCAGGACGCCCAGCAGCCGGAACACGCGGCGCTGGACGGCGTCGAGTTGCCGGAGCGACATGCCGAACACGGAGTCGAAGCGGTTGGCGGTGTCGCGCAGCCGCTCGGCCAGCACCGCCACCGTCCAGCCGGGGCGGTGGCGAAGCCGGGCGCCCGCCATCCGTAGCGCCAGGGGGAGCCCACCGCACTGCCGCAGCACCTGGCTGACCGCTTCCTCTTCGGCGAGCGCGAGCCCGGCCGCCCGGCCGAACAGGTGCGCCGCGTCGTCGTTGGTCAGCGGCTCCAGGGACACCGGCGGCACCCCGTCCAGGCTGACCAGCCGGTGGCGGCTGGTGACCACGACCGCGGACTTCCCCGCGCCGGGCAGCAGCGGGCGCACCTGCTCCGCGTCGACCGCGTTGTCGAGCACGACGAGAGCCCGCCGGCGGGACAGCTCCGACCGCCAGAGCGCCGCGCGTTCGGTGGCGCCGGCCGGGAGGTGCGTCACGTCCAACGCGCCCAGCAGCCGGCCCAACGCGGCCTGCGGCTCCAGCGGCTCCTGGCCGGGGGTGAAACCGTGCAGGTCGAGGTAGAGCCCGCCGTCCGGATACGTAGGGGCGAGCCGATGGGCCACATGCACGGCCAGGCTGGTCTTGCCCACGCCCGCCATGCCGTCGATCGCGACCGCGCCGGTGGTGTGCAGCAGCTCTTCGACCAGCGCGGACTCCGCTTCCCGGCCGGTGAAGTCGAACAGGTCGGCCGGCAGATCGTTGCGGCGCGGGGCGGGCGCCGCGCCGGCCCTGGCCGCCTCGGCCCACACCGCGCGCAGTGGCCGGGGGTCGCGGCCCACCGCCCGGCACAGCGCCACGACGGCCTCCCACGGCGGCACGAGCTGACCGGTCAGGTACCGCGACAGCGACGAGCTGCTCAGACCAGCCTGGCGGGCGAACGCGCGCAGGCTGAGCCCGCTCAGCTCCTTGAGCCGGGCGAGCTGAGCCACCAGTCGCTCCTGGGGGCTGGACACGCGCAACACCGTACCGTCCCGGACCACGGACCCGGATCGGCGACGCGTTTGCGCTGCTGGACCACGTTCTACGTGTCCCACGGTGTCCCACGGACCGCGCAGGCTCCGGCGCGCCGATGGTCGGATGACTCCTGTCAGAGACACCCACGACGAAGGAGAAGCGATGTCGACCGAGCGCATGCCGAACCCGGCGGTTCTGATCCCCGAGGCGATGGAGGCCCTGATGGCGGTCAACAAAGCCATCACGGGCGCCGGGGTCGACGGCAAGCTGCTGGCGCTGAGCCACCTGCGGGCCAGCCAGATCAACGGCTGCGGCCCGTGTGTGGCCGGGGGCGTCCACCAGGCCCGGCAGCACGGCGCGAGCGCGGACCAGGTGCACGCCGTCGCCGCGTGGCGGGAGACGCCCTGGTTCAGCGACGAGGAACGCGCCGCGCTGGCCCTGACCGAGGCCGTGACCCGGCTCGCCGACCAGCCGGACCCGGTGCCGGACCGGGTGTGGGACGTGGCCGCCAAGCACTTCGACCAGAAGGAGTTGGCCGCGCTGCTACTCAATATCGCGATCACCAACGCCTTCAACCGGCTCAACGCGCCGACCCGCCAGCAGGCGGGCACGTGGTGACCTTGTTGCTGATCAAGGCCGCCGAAGAGATCGGTCAACGCTGAACCAACCGGTGGAAGTCGACCCCGGAGAGGCCTCCACCGACCAGTACCACCCGAAGCCCACACGGCACCGAGAGGACGTTGTCATGTCGACCACGACGAAGACCACCATCACCAACGGCGAGAAGTACGACGGTTTCACCGACGAGGAGCGCGGCGCGATGAAGGAGCGCGCCAAGGAGCTGAAGAGGGGCGCTCGGCGGGGCGCCAAGGCCGACACGGAAAGCGAGGTGCTCGCGAAGATCGCCGAGATGTCGGAGTCCGACCGCGTGATCGCCGAGCGCCTGCACACCCTGATCACGGCCAACGCGCCCGTCCTCACATCCAAGCTGTGGTACGGGATGCCCGCGTACGCCCGCGACGGCAAGGTGGTCTGCTTCTTCCAGAGCGCGGCGAAGTTCAAGACGCGGTACGCGGTGCTCGGCTTCAGTGACGAGGCGAACCTCGACGAGGGCGCCATGTGGCCGACCTATTTCGCGCTGGCCGAGCTGACCGCCGACGTCGAGGCCAGGGTCGGCGCGCTCGTGAAGCAGGCGGTGAGCTGAGCAGCGGGCGTTCCGACGCGCCGAGGCCGTCGCCGGCACCGACCCGCACGCCGCCTGTTCCGGTCACAGCGTGCGCGGTCATCGGTGCCGGCGACGCCACGTCGTCTCCTCGGCCTCCAGTTCCCGCTGTTCGGCAAGCCTGGATGTGCGTACGCGCCGACGGAGCTGCCTCGTGCGGATGCTCTGCGCGACGATCAGGGCGGTGGCGACCAGCGCCAGGAGGGTCAGTGCGGCGATGGCGGACAGCCGGTCAGCCACCGGAATCAGCGCCGCCAGGAGCACGATCCTGGTCACCTGGAACCAGTCGGACCGGCGGACGGCACGGCGCTCGAAGCCCTGCACCGCCAGGAGGTAGAGGATGACTCCGCCGTACAGGACGTAGACCTCGGCTCCGCTGAGCGCATCCTCGAAACTGGGCACCGTGGGCTCGGCGATGTTGGTGAGGACCCGCTTGAGCCCGAGGGCGAACAGAATGATCCCGGCGATCATCGGCAGGTGCAGGTAGGTGTAGGCGTCCCGCGCGAGCGCGGCCCGCGTGCGGCCCCGGGCGCCGTGCAGCATGTGTTCGGCGGCGATGGCACGGACGTCGAAGTAGACCCACCAGAGCGCCGAGATCAGGACGATGCCGAGCGCGGAGGCGAGAATGATGGGCCAGGTGGGCGGCCATCCCACGGCGAGGTTGGAAGCTGTCCCGAGGGAGATGACCGACTCGCCGAGCGCGATCAGGACGATCTGGGCATGACGTTCCGCCCAGTGCCCGGCCGAGACGATGGTCAGGCCCTCGGTCCGGACGACCGCGCTGACGGTGTACTCGACGGCGATGGCCAGCAGCCACAGGCCGGCCCGGGCGCCGAACTCGGCGGTGCCGGTGAAGAGCCGCTGCGGCACGAGTGCGGCGACGAGCAGCAGCGCCGTGCTGACCAGCGCTGGCGCGACGAGCCCCGACCACCGGCGGCGCAACTGCCGGTCGCCACGCACGGCGTGCCAGAGGGCCAGCACCTGCAGCGCCCGTAGCAGGAAATAGCAGGTGGCGAAGACCAGGTCTCCCGGCAGCCCGTGCGGCGCGTCCGAGAAGGCGTCCGGGATCGTCACCGCCAGTACGAAGACGACGGTCATGGTCGCGAACCCGACCAGGGGCATGACACCCTGGTCGACGCGTACGACGTTGCCCAGCGCGACGAGGGTGGTCCAGGCGAACCAGAGCAGCGCCAGGATCAGAAGGCTCTTCACCAACGCCGTCGGGGTGAGGTATTTGGCGTTCGTCGCCGTCACGTTGAGAAAGGCGAAGACGAAAACCAGGTCGTAGAAGAGCTCCAGCTGGGTCACCTTGCTCCCCGGCGCGGCCGGCTCCAGTCGCCGCCCTCCTGAACGCTCCCCGTCGCTGCTCATCCTTGCGAGTCTTGCAGCCGGGCCGGGGCCGAGCTGCGGTTATGCCAGGTCGACACCGCTGCCGTACGACAGCAGAAGGCCACTCCCGTTTCCGGGAATTGGCCTTTGACCTGTGTGGGCGATACTGGGATCGATCCAGTGATCTCTTCGGTGTGAACTCTCGGCGACAGGGCCGGGTCGGGCTCGGTGCGAGGTCAAACGGCCTGTTGAGGCGCTTCTCGGCCCGGTTCGGCTGGCACCGCTGCTGTACTTCACTGCTGTACTGCTGGCATCAGACGAGGCGCTGGATGCGGACCTTGGGTTGCTCGTTCCTGAGGTGTCCCTGCTTGTGCTGGCGGACCTGCTCGTCCTAGACCTCCTGGTCGTAGTCGGGGTCGGGCGGGATCCACTTGTGGGAGCCGTCGCTGTAGTGGAACTTCTCGTCGCCGGGCCGCAGGATGCTCATCGCGTCCAGCCGAGGAAGCGTTGGTGCAGGGGGCCGGCGGGGACGTGGGCCAGGTCCTGGGCGGCGTCGACGAACTGCGCAGCCAGATAGAGGGCCAGCGACACCGGGGCGCGGTCGTACTCGGCTCGCAGCTCCCGTCGGCGGGTCGGGCAGGGCCACTCTCCCGCACAGCCGCCGCAGAACCAAGCCGGCTTGATCGGATGGTGAGTAGTCATCGCGGCCCGTCCTGGCTGGGCCAGTGGCCGCGGTTGATAGGGATGCGGTGGCGGCTTCGGCACGGCAGGGTCGCGCCGCAGCGGCAGATGTGTCGCCAGTGCCGCCACGACCACACGGGTCGGTGCCGACGGGCGAGGGTGAGCGCTGCCGCCAGGACGTACTCGTCGTACGAGACCCGCTTCATCGGCTCGTCGCAACGGCTGGGGCCGGGAGCCGTCGAGTTGGGCAGGTGGAAGGGGGCACTGCCGCCTCCTGGTGCCGCAGGTGTCCGGGGGCGTGGATGCCCGATCGCGGGGTATGCGCCGGACATCCACGCCGGCGAGGACGGCCCACAGCGCCAACCGGGGGAATCGACCTCATCGGCAACCTCCCATAGGTACCGTTGGGTAGTCAAGGGCTGGCGTAGGTGGTCTACTCGTGTTGCCAACCGAGGGGAACACCGTGCCACCGCGTTACCGCTACGAGCAGATCGCCGACGACCTCGCCGAACGCATCGCGACCGGCGAGTTTCCGCCGGGCTCCAAGCTGCCCAGTCGCCGCGAGTTGATCGAGCACTACGGCGTTACAGAGCCCGTGATCGACCGCGCAATGCAGGTCCTACGGATCAAAGGCATGACAGAGACGCTGCCCGGCGTAGGGGTCTTCGTTGCCGAGTAGGCCCTCCCTACGTCAGACGGCAGTCGGGACCCCTCGCTTGTAAGTTCTAGGCGCTTCGTCCGGCGGGGTTCATCCGCGTCCGCGACCTGACGGCTGTCCGCGCCCGGCGGCCGGCGGCCGTCCGTGTCGAGGGCCGTTGCTGTCACCGTTGCTGTCGACAGCCGGTCAGGGTGGGAGAGTGCGCGCATGGGGCTGAACAAGGAGATCGCAGCGCAGCTCGCGGAGGCGCGCCTGGCGGAATGGCGACGCAAGGGCTATGACGAGTGGCGCGCAATGCTCGACGACAAGGACATGCGCCTGGTCGTGGGCGAGGACGGCAAGCGGTACACCGTGGTCAGCTACGCCATTGACGACGGCGACGGCCGGGTCCGAATGTCAGTCGCCGTGGACGATGGCGGCTCGTCGGCGTTGGTACCGCTCGTGCGGGACGAAATCATGAGACCAGACGACACCTTCATTACGTGACCCCTTCGTCCCGAAGGAACCACCGGCCGTCGTCGAGCTGCGTCAACAGCAGGACGAGCTGCCCCAATGATCCACCAGAGTCCATGGACGTCCGGCGCTGCCCGGGCCCGTCGTCACCCAGTTGGTCACCCAGCCCAAGCCTCCTTGACCCCAGGCACGCGCGGGGCTCGTACGGCTCTAGGATCCTTCTCTTCGGCAGGTATACGCCTCCGGAGTCCTCGAAGGCGGATTCGCCATGATCCCTGATCCGACTGACGTAAGCCGCCGCCTGGATATGGCGCTGGCGGGTGTGGCCGCCACGTTCCAGGGCATGACGGCCCACCGGCAGGAGTCCAACTGCGAGTGCCACTGGGGCAGCGCGGAGGAACTTGCACTGCTCAAGACCCCGGACGTGCCGCTTGACGACGACCTGCTCCGCCGCACGTACTGGACCACAGACTGGCGCTACCCCGGGCCGCTGCTGCGCCGGATCCTGCCCCAACTGACCCAGGGCCTCGTGGCGGGCCGAGTAGAGCCAATGGCCGGGATGGAGAGCCTCGGGCGGTTGTTCACCGCTGGCCGCTGGCAGGAGTGGCCCACCGGACAACGGGACGCCCTGCGGGAATTCCTGGACGCCTGGTGGCTGCACGTCCTGGTCGAGCCCGATGCAAAGGTGCCCGCCCATGAGGCCCTGACGCTCCTCGCCGAGATCACCACGAAGCTCAACCCGTGGTTGACCGTCTGGGCAGAGCTGCTGGTCGACGCGGTGGCGCGGCGGCGGCTGGTCACGGCCGTGGATGAGTGGATGTACGACCTGCTGGGCGATGCGCTCCCTTGGTCGAGTTGGCACAACGAGGACACGTGGTGCCCCGCGCTGTCGCTGTGGGTGCTACGACAGGCGCCGGCCGCACTGCGGGAGCACGACGCGTCGACCGAGTTACACGACCACATGCGGCTGCTTGGCCTACCGTACGCCGATCGGTGGGACCGATAGCCTCGGCCGGCGTCCCTGGGTGGGTCCAAACCCACCGCTGGCCTTGCCATCCTCACTGTCTGCCGCCGACCCGCCCTCCTGGGGAGCGGGCCGCCGCCCGGTCCGCCACGTCAAGCGGACCTTGACGCACGGACGGACGCTGGCGGGCCGGACGGTGGTCTGCTCGGCTCGCCCGGATCGTCGGCTGGCGGGATGGCCCAGTGCAACCACCCACGGACCGCAAGGCGCGGACGGAGCCCCGGCCATCCTGGAGTCGTTGCGCCCCCGCCGGAGGCGCAGTGACCGCGACCCGACCACCGGCGCGACTCGCCGCGCGGACCGGCGTGCCCTTCCCTGCGCCGCGTCGCTCGGGCGCGGCGCGGCCGGCTGCCGGCGACGAACCTTCATCATTTCCCGAGCTACCCGTCTGCGGCGGCCCCGGGCTCCCCCGCTCTCCGCGCCAGCCGCCGGGCGTGTTGCGTGGCCGGCGTGGAGCGACAGCGGAGCGTCGGACGCGCCCAGGCGGCGGCGCGTGCGGCCCGTTCAGGGCCGCCTTGATAGATGTACAGAAAGTCCTCCCAGACCGCCGGCAGCCGCCGGCAGCCGACCTGTCATAGTCCCTCTGTTGCGTTACATGTTGGCTCCGCTTGATGGATTACATGATCCCCCGGCTCGCTGGCTACGGGCTGTTGTGGCGTTCGATCGCCAGATTCCGAACCCTGGCGGTCGCACCCTGGAAGCTTCCCGACTATATCGATCATCTGTATATTGCGGCTGTGACCATGAGGGAACCCACCTTCCTGATCCTGGCAGCGCTGGCCGGGCCTCCCCTGCACGGCTACGGCGTGATGCGGCAGGTGGCGGAGCTGTCCGGCGGCCGGGTGAAGCTGAGCGCCGGCACCTTGTACGCGGCATTGGACCGGTTGACCGCTGAGGGGCTGATCGCGGTTGATCGTGAGGATGCAGTCGACGGCCGGGTGCGGCGCTACTACGGGCTCACGGAACGCGGGGGTGCTGCCCTGCGGCAGGAGGCTGCCCGGTTACGTCGTAACTCCGAGGTTGCTGTGGAGCGTCTGGCCGGGTGGGCACCGCTGCCAGGTCTGCTTCCCTCTTGATACGCCTCGTCCAGTCGTCTCACGAGCCGGTAAGGAAGTCGGATGTCAGAACAGAGCGACCGAGCGAGCCTCGCATGCCGTTACCGCAGGTTGTTGCTGACCTACCCGCGGTCCTACAGGCGCCGACACGGTGCCGAGTTGGTGACCACCTTGCTGGACGCCGCTCCGGCCGACCGGGTCCGGCCGAGCCGTGCGGAGGTCGTGGACCTGCTCACCGGTGGAATCCGCTTCCGGTTCCGGGTGTGGGGAGCGGCCGGGATTCTTGCCGCGGTCTCCGCCGCCACGTTCGCGGCGGTGGCCCTGGGCGCGTTCGGCAGCTATCTGGGCTGGCAGACCGCGCCACCCCTGCCGAGCAACGCCGAGGTGCTGCAGATGGTCCAGCCGGTCTTGCCGCCAGAGGCGTCGGCGCAGCCACAGCGCTGGGACTTCATCTTCGACAACAACCCGGAGTACAGCGATCCCCGATGGACCTACGTGGTGGGCGGCACCGACGAGTATCGGGCGGGGAAGGTCTTCTTCCAGTTCACCTACCCCCACGACAAACCTCCGCAGCAGGTCATAGCGGCAGCGGACGAACGGATGCGGGCGGCTGGATGGCTTCCGGCGGCCAAGCAGACGTCCGGTTGCTGCCCTGAGACTGCGCTTCACCGGGACGGGTGGCTGGTGGAGGTCTTCTCAGAGGGCTACCTCGACGATTCCGAGTCCCACTACGCGCTCCAGATAGCCGTCGGCCGCACCACACCCGCCGTCGTACTGCCGTTGACCACAGCCGGTCTACTTGCCGGCGGTCTTGCAGGCTGGCTGCTGGCGGCATGGGTGTTCCGGCGCGTCCAAGAATCCACCCCGGCGCGGCGAACCCTCACCGTCGTCGTCTGCGGCGCAGGTCTCCTTGCCCTCTTTCCCGCCACGGCACTGAGCGCCGTGCTCCTGGTTGCCAGCTACTTCACACCCGATCATCCGGCAGAACCTGCGTGGGCCGGGTACACGTTCATCCTCTTCCGGCCGCTGGCCTACCTCGGTGCGGCCGCCCTCGTCGGCGGGCTACCAATAACCGCGTTGCCTTACCCCACTCGTCGAGGCCCACTGATCAACTGACCCAGCCAGGCTGGCCGCAGCAGTCGCTAGCTGCCAGACAAAACCACACGCCGGGTCTGCTGCACCGACCGACGATCATGGACCGCTGACTTGTTGCTGACGGACGGCGCTGAGCCGGCACCGCAGGCGATCACTCGGCCTCGGCATCCTCGATGCGGATCCCCAGCGCGCCGGCCAGGGTGTACGACAAGGCAACAAGATCTTGATGGGCGACGACCGCTCCCCCCATGCTCGTCACCCCACCGATCCCGACGAGGACGCAGTTGGCGAACCGAGTCCCCTCCATCGTCGCCTGCGAGAACTGCGCGCCAGTCAGATCACAGTTCGTGAACCGGGCACCGCTCAGGTCCGCGTTCTGGAAGTCCGCCCGGGTCAGGTTGCACCCCTCGAACACCACGCTGGAGAAGTCCGTGAAGCGGAACGACGACAGGTCAAGCCGGCACTCCGAGACCGTCACATCCCGTAACGCCCCGTTGATCCAATGCACGCCCGTCATTCGTAAGGTCGACAGCCGTGCGCGGATCATCGATGATTTCTCCGCCCGCAGGTTTGCCAGGTTCGTGCTCTCGAACAGGCAGTCCGTGAACGCTGCCCCGTCGAGCTGCGTACCGCTCAGGTCCGAGCCTTTGAACCGGCACTGCTCGAACTCCACGCCATCCGCCGACCGCCCCGACAAGTCAAGGTCGAAGAATCCTAGCCGTCGGAACGTGGCCTCATTCTCAAGATCGTGGTCCTCGGTGGCTAGTTCCAACGACGACGGCGGCCTAGGTTTCGCAGGCGCCCGCCATCGACCACCACGACCCGCCCGGACAGCCACCCGCAAAGACTAGCGGAGACGGCCATGCTGACGGCCAAGGCGATCCATGGCATCCCGCAACCTTGCCCCCCAGGCAACCAACGAGCGATCTTGACCAGCAGTGCCACAGCCGCTCACCTGCACAAACAGTCCGGTCGTCCGGGGACTTCCGGCGTCGTACGTGCCGGTGGTCACGCAGTTAGCCACTCAGCTGTCGGCCTCCAGGGCGGCCATGACCACGTCGAGCACGGTCACGCGGCTGGGATGCTCTTGCCGGTAGACGCCGACGGCCCAGTCCCGCCACTCGGGTCGCAAACGGCCCTAACCTCGGGCACGCGTAAGGCCATTCAGGATCCGGTCGTCTGGAATCTGCGGAGCGCAGCTTCGGCGAGCTGGGTGAGGTATTTGTTGCCGCCGGGTTTGTTGCCCTGCTCCTTGACGGCCACCAAGGTGGTTCCGATCCGAACGAGAATACTGTCGCATTCCAACGTGCCAGAATCGGACGTCGAGCTGCAGCTGACGTGAATACTGTCATCACCCAACTGCGGCCCTGGTGCCACTGCGAAGCGGTACCTGTCGCCGATGCCAAGGCCGGACGACATGACGACGGTGGGACAACGGCCGATGAGGGTTCGCAGGTCGGTCATTGCTCGTTGTGCACCGTCATCGGCGTAGGTCCTGAGGACTTCGTTCCCCACCCAGAGGTCATCGGGACCCGCGTCATAGCTGAGGGTGGCTGCGGCCATCGCTGACGGAGTCCCGGTCAGCCGCGTGGCCGACAGCAGCGGGATCATGCTGTCCGAACAGGAGACGTCGACGCCTGAGGGTTGATCTCCAGCATCCGGCGGCATGACTGTCGCGATCTCCACAGTGAATCCGGGCGGCACCGAGTCCCTGGTAACCAAGCGTGCGGAGAGCGTCGCGGAGTAGCCGGATCCGCCGGTCGCCGAAACCGTTGGGGAAGCGGGCTTCGTGGCGGTGACCGAGCCCGTCGCCTGCGCCGCGGAGGGGATCGTCTCGCCCGCTGATCGATCCGCTGTATGAGCCGTTGAAGAACCGCACGCGGTCACCATGCAGACGGCCACCACCGCGACTGACCTACGTAGCACCATCCTGAGCACCGGGCGGACTCCACCTCTTGCGCGAGACGCGTCAGGCTACCAGCGCGTGACCTCAGCCGCCGCGCACCCTGAACCGCGTGGGCCTCGCAGCTCGTCGCCAGTCGATCATCGCTAGTTGGGCCGGCACCGGGCCGACGATCTTGATAGGAGTCGACGCTTCCTCGCCGACAGCGGGCCGGAGGAGTCGCCCCGGCGGCAGGGGTGATCTACACCCAGGTCTCGTCCAAGGCGACGCGGGAAGCCCTCAAGCGCCTCGGAGGCTCCCTCGGCCACTGGCGCCCCTGCTGTACGACAGCAGAAAGGCCACCTCCCGTTGCCGAGAAGTGGCCTTTGACCTGCGTGGGCGATACTGGGATCGAACCAGTGACCTCTTCGGTGTGAACTCTCGGCGACAGGGCCGGGTCGGGCTCGGTGCGAGGTCAAACGGCCTGTTGAGGCGCTTCTCGGCCCGGTTCGGCTGGCACCGCTGCTGTACTTCACTGCTGTACTGCTGGCATCAGACGAGGCGCTGGATGCGGACCTTGGGTTGCTCGTTTCTCAGGTGGCCCTGCTTGTGCTGGCGGACCTGCTCGTTCCAGACCTCCTGGTCGTAGTCGGGGTCCGGCGGGATCCACTTGTGGGAGCCGTCGCTGTAGTGGAACTTCTCGTCTCTGGGCCGCAGGATGCTCATCGGGTCCAGCCGAGGAATCGGTGGTGCAGGTGGCCGGCGGGGGCGTGGGCGAGGTCCTGGGCGGCGTCGACGAGTTGGGCGGCCAGGTAGAGGGCCAGCGACACCGGGGCGCGGTCGTACTCGGCTCGCAGCTCCCGTCGCCGGGTCTGGCAGGGCCACTCCCCCGCACAGCCGCCGCACGTCCAAGCCGGCTTAATCGGGTGGTGAGTGGTCATCGCGGGCCGTCCTGGCTGGGCCAGTGGCCGCGGTTGATAGGGATGCGGTGGCGGCTGCGGCACGGCAGGATCGCGCCGCAGCGGCAGATGTGGCGCCAGTGCCGCCAGGACCACACGGGCCGATGGCGACGGGCGAGGGTGAGCGCTGCCGCCAGGACGTACTCGCCGTAGGAAACGCGCTTCATCGGCTCGCCCCAGCGGCCAGGGCCACCAACCGTCGAGCTGGGGAATTGGAAGGGAGCACTGCCGCCTCCTGGTGCCGCAGGTGTCCGGAGGCGTGGATGCCCGATCGCAGGGTGCGCCGGACATCCACACCGGCGAGGACGACCCACAGCGCCAACCGGGGGAATCGACCTCATCGGCAACCTCCCATAGGTACCGTTGGGTAGTCAAGGGCTGGCGTAGGTGGTCTACTCGTGTTGCCAACCGAGGGGAACACCGTGCCACCGCGTTACCGCTACGAGCAGATCGCCGACGACCTCGCCGAACGCATCGCGACCGGCGAGTTCCCGCCTGGCTCCAAGCTGCCCAGCCGCCGAGAATTGATCGAGCACTACGGCGTCACCGAGCCCGTGATCGACCGAGCGATGCAGGTGCTAAGGATCAAGGGAATGACCGAGACCCTGCCAGGCGTGGGCGTCTTCGTCGCGGAGTAGGCCGCGCGGCCCGGATCCCTCGCTTTGTAAGTTCTGGGCGCTTCGTCCGGGCCCGTCCGCGCACGTCTCTGACATCGGGCGTCGATCCGCCGCCGGCTGGCCTTGACTCTCACTGTTCGGCCCTGTTGCTGTCACCGTTGCTGTCGCGACAGCAACAGGGCCGACTGCTTCGGCGTAACGCGGATACGGAGCACTGTCTTGTGCCCTGTGGTGCCCACACTGGAGACGGCCGCGTTCGAAACGCTGGCAGACTGCCATCATGTCGCCTGAACCGGAATCGTGGACCATCAAGCACTTCTCGCAAGGCAACCCAGCCGGCCCCGGCCAGGACAGTGTCCCGGCGCTGCTACGCCGCATCGCAGACAGCATCGAACAGCGGCCCGGCATCGAGGTCCAGGACGTCATTCTGCGCAACGAGGTCAACGCCGACGGTGACTGGTGGTCGGCCACGGTCTACTTCCACGAACCGTCGGCCTAGCGAAATCCGGCGTACAGGTCGGCAAGTGTCCGGCGATGATCGCCATCTAGCATCACCTCGTGGTTCCAACTAGCACGAACTCAGCTGGCGGGCCGCCGCCTCGACGGCTCCCGCTGGGAGTCAACATCGCAAGCGCATTGTTGGCTCTTCAGGCATCGCTGCTAATATTCGCGGCAATTTCTACCATATACGCCCAAGGGGGCATCAACGCTGCCGTAAACGACGCAGCGGGCCGTTCCAGCGTCCCGGTAGACAGCAGTTCGGTCGCACTCAAGGCGTCCTACTTCCATTTCGAAGCTCGGCTTACCCTGTGGTATGCACTTTTCTTCGCGCCCGCATCGGCTGGCGTCGCGTTGTGGGTCAGGACGGGTCAACAGAGCGCGAGAGTAGCCGCCCTCGCAACGAGCCTGCTTAGCGTGCTTTGCTGTTGCTGCTCCGGGGGCCGGCTATGGCTATCTGACGAACCAACAGAAATTGATGAAGCGCTTCCGGCCGCATTCGGTCGAATATATCCAGCATGGGTCGACCTGGGCAAGTTCGGACTAGTAGTGTCCTTTGTGCCCGCATTTATCGCGGCAGCCGCACTGGCCCTCAGTGGGCGCACCACTGCCCGCACCTCCCCAGGATCGAACCAGTGACCTCTTCGGTGTGAAGGAACCATCGCTGACTAATGAGCTGCGCGCCCGACAGAGGCGACCTGCTCGAACGGTCCGCCAGAGTCCGCAGGCGCCCGTCTTCGCTCACCTCGGTCGTCACCCGGTTAGTCACTCAGTCCACGGGCGGGCTTCCTTGGCCGCGTGCGTTCTAATGGCCTCGTGCCGAAACCCTCGACCCCCTCACTTCTCTACTACCTGCGGTTCCCCTTGTGGCTCTTCATGTTGCCCGTGCTGCTGTTCGCTGGCCTTCCTGCCCTGATGTTGGCCGGTCACGGCGAGTTTGGCGCAGCTGCGCTGGTCTTGATCAGCAACGTCTACGCGATCATCCTCGGCCGCCTGCTCCTCGCTAGAACGCTTCTCGGGAAGGGAAGGGTGAAGCCCGAGGACTTAGCCTGAACGCTTCCAAACTCGTCCCCCGTCTGCGCTCGTCAAGCGGGCCTTGACGCACGTACGGACGCTGCCGGAGTCGATGTCGGCTCTCGTGTCACGGACCGCGCCCCCGGCGGACACCGCCACAGTGGCGCAGTTGACCCAACCTCGCCCGGCACGAACCCGGCTCCCGGGGTCGGAGCTGGCCACCGGCGGCCACCTCTCCCCCTCCCAGATGAGCGGTTGACCTGACCCTGAGCGGCTGCGGAGCCGGCTCCTGGACGACCGGCATGCCGCCGCGCGGACACCGCCCCCATGCTTGGGGCTTGCCGCGCGGACCCCGCCGCGCCCTCCGTGCGCCGCGCTGCTCGGGCGCGGCGCGGCCGGCTGCCGGCGACGGACCTCCACCACTCTCTGAGCCACCCCGTCTGCGGCGGCCCCTCCGGGCTTTCCGCTCTCCGCGCCAGCCGCCGGGCGTGTTGCGTGGCCGGAGTCGGAGCGCCAGCGAAGCGACGGACGCGCGCCCAGGCGGCGGCGCGTGCGGCCCGTTCAGGGCCGCCTTGATAGATGTACAGAAAGTCCTCCCACACCGGCCGGCAGCCGGCCGGGGCCAGCTCGGCCGCACGATCACGACGGGTTGACGTGTCGGGACCCGGTGCTACTCTGGCGACCGTCGAGCACGCCAGCGCGGCCTTCCCGCCGGATCACTGGACTCGACTCGGAGATGCTGGGCGGCCTTCCTGCCGCTGATGTGGGCCACGCTCACCGGCTTCCGATCGCACTGGCCCGCAGTGCCGGTCACCCCCGAATCCGCTGAGCGGCCCAGCACGGCCTTCGCCGTCCACGATGGCCCGGATTCGCTGACCACGGGTGGAGGAAGCCTGCGGCAGTCCCGCCGGATGCCGACAAGCAGGCTCCTCCACCCTGACCGGCTCATCACCAGGGCCGTCAGCAACAAACCAGGGGCGATCAGCTCCAGGGGCGGGAAAGGCACAGCCAGCTTCCGCCTCCGGCGTGAGCCGCCGTCCTTGGCGGTGCCAGGAGACACCACGAACGCCACCAGCGGCAGCATCTCCGCGAGCGGTGGCGGATCGTTCCCCGTCCCTGCCACCCCTTGAGGAGAGAAAGGCATGCCCACCCCGCTCGACCTGCATCGGCCCGGCGTCGCCGCCGGCCGCGACGCCCAGGCCATGTTCCGCGCCGCCACCACCCCGGACTTCTTCGGCTGGCTGGAGCACACCCGCTCCGCCGGCGGCTGCACCCGCCCGATCCGCCTCACCGGCACCCTCACCACCGCCGAGGCAGACACCGGCCGAGTGCTGCGCGAGCAGCCCACCGACGAACTGCCCGACCGCACGCTCTACAAGGCGTGCGGCAACCGCCGCGCGGCGCAGTGCCCGGACTGCGCCTGGGTCTACGCCGGTGACGCGTTCCAGGTCGTCCGGTGCGGCCTGACCGGCGGCAGAGGCGTCCCCGCCTCCGTCGCCCGGCACCCGGTCGTCTTCGCCACCTTCACCGCCCCGTCCTTCGGCGCGGTCCACCACCGGCACATCCCCCGCCACACCTGCGGCGACCGGCGGCGCTGCGACTGCCGGCCAGCTCCCTGCCACGCCCGCCGCACCGCCGCCACCTGCGGCCACGGGCAGCCCGCGGCGTGCTTCGCCCGCCACGACGCCGACGACCGCCAGCTCGGCCAGCCGCTCTGCCTGGACTGCTACGACCACGACCACCAGGCCGTCTGGAACGGGTTCTCGGGCGAGTTGTGGCGGCGCACCAAGCAGGCCGTCGAACGTCACCTCGCCGCCCTCTGCCGCCGACGCGGCATCCCGCCCGTCCAGGTCGTCAGCGACTCCGGGCGGGTCCGGACCCTTCCGCCGGTCAGGGTGGCGCACGGCAAGGTCGCCGAGATGCAGCGCCGGGGCGCGGTCCACTTCCACGCCCTGCTGCGCCTCGACGGCGTCGATCCCCACACCCGCGACGCCCTGGTGCCGCCGCCGGCCGGCATCACCGTCGACGACCTCGACGCCGCCGTCCACGCCGCCGCCCGGCAGATCACCGTCACCACACCCGCCCACCCCGACCGGCCGAAGGGCTGGATGGTGGCCTGGGGCGAGCAGGTCGACATCCGCCGCGTCGGCACCACGGACGGCGACGTCACCGACTCGTCGGTCGCCGGATACCTGGCCAAGTACGCCACCAAGTCGACCGAGGTCACCGGCCACTGCTCGACCCGGCTCACCCCGGACACCATCGACGCCTACGCCGACCCGGAAGGCGACCACCTCGCCCGCCTCATCGACGCCTGCTGGCGACTCGGCCGCCCCACCCACACCACGACAGCCACCGGCGCCGCAACCAGCGGCGAGCGTCAAGGCCGTCTTGACGGCCAACCGAACCTCTATGCGGGGCTGCGGCGCTGGGCGCACATGCTCGGCTTCGGCGGCCACTTCCTCACCAAGGCCCGCCGCTACTCGGTCACCTTCGGCCTGCTCCGCGACACCCGCGCCACCTACCGCCGTGCGGAGGACGACACCGCCGACACCATCACCGTCGGCGTCCTCTCCTACTCCGGGTCCGGCTGGCTCACCGACGGAGACGCGCTCCTGGCCAACACCGCCGCCGCCCAACGCCGGCAGGCAAGACGCGTCGGCCGGGAAGAAGCGGCCCACGAAGCGTGGCTCACCGGAGCCGCCGCATGAGCAGAGACCTCACCCCGCGCTGGTACTCCCCCGCCGAGGTCGCCGTTCTGCTCGGCTTCGGCATCTCCAAGGTCAAGGTGAAGATCGCCACCGGCGAACTGCGCTCCATCAAGGACGGCAAGTACCGCCGCATCCTCCCCGAATGGGTCGACGACTACATCCACGAGCAGGTCGAACGCCAGGAGGCCGCCTGATGCCCGGACGTGCCCGCGCCAACGGCGAAGGCTCCATCTTTCCCTACCGCAACGGCTTCGCCGCCTACGTCTGGGTCACCAAGCCGGACGGCCGGCGCACCCGCAAGTACGTCTACGGCAAGACCCGGGAGGCCGTCCACGACAAGTGGATCAAGCTGCACCAGCAGGCGAAGCAGGGGCCGGTGGCGACCAGCGTCCCGACGGTCGGCAGCTTTCTCACCTACTGGCTGTCGGAGATCATCGAGCCGAACCGCGCACCGTTGACCTACGCGACCTACGAGACGTTCGTCCGCCGCTACATCGCCCCCGGCCTCGGGGCCAAGCGGCTCGACCGGCTCCAGTCACGGGACGTGCAGACCTGGATCAACCTGGTGGCCCGCACCTGCCAGTGCTGCGCCCAGGGCAAGGACGCCGCCCGCCCCAAGCAGAAGCGGCGCTGCTGCGCGGTCGGCCGCTGCTGCCAGGCCGTCCCGTCAACGCGAACGGTCAGCGACATCCGGGCCGCACTGCGGGCCGCCCTCACCCACGCCCAGGCCGAAGACCTCATCGCCAGGAACCCGGCCGTGCCGGTCACCCTCGCCACGGTCCGCCGCCGGCGTGGCAAGTCGTGGTCGAGTGACGAGGCCCGCAAGTTCCTCGAATCGGCCCGCGCCGACGAGGACCCGCTCTACGCCGCCTACGCCCTGGTCCTCGTCGTCGGTCTACGCAAGGGTGAGGCGTTGAGGCTCACCTGGGACGATGTCGACCTCGACGCGGGAGAGCTGACCGTCGGCCGCCAACTGCAACGGGTCCGGGGAAAACTGCTCCACCGCGACACCAAGACCCAGGCGTCCGACGCCACACTCCCCCTCCCCGACATCTGCCTGACCGCGCTCAAGCTGCGAAGCGAACAACGCGACGAGGCACAAGAAACGGCCGGAAAGGCGTGGCAGGAAACCGACCTCGTATTCACCACCCGCTATGGCACACCGATCGAGCCACGCAACTTCCAACGGAGTTGGCAGACCCGGTGCGACAAGGCGGGCACCCGGCCGATCACCGTTCACGACGCCCGGCGTACCTGTGCCACGCTCCTGGCCGACCTCGACGTCCACCCGAGAGCCGCCATGCAGGTGCTCCGGCACGCCCGGTTCTCCGTGACGATGGAGATCTACACCCAGGTCTCGTCCAAGGCGACGCGGGAAGCCCTCAAGCGCCTCGGCGACTCCCTCGGCCACTGACGCCGCTGCTGTACTTCACTGCTGTACGGCAGCAGAAAGGCCACCTCCCGTTTCCGGGAAGTGGCCTTTGACCTGCGTGGGCGATACTGGGATCGAACCAGTGACCTCTTCGGTGTGAACGAAGCGCTCTCCCGCTGAGCTAATCGCCCTCAGCGCCGATGACTCTACCTGATCGAGGGACCGGACCGGAAATCCGGGGTCCGCGCGTCGCCGGGGTCTCGACCGCCGCCCCACCACGCCCCTGCCACGGCACGTCGGGGTCGCCGCCGCGGCACGTCAGTTCGTCGCGAGGTAGTGCAGGGCCTCGGCGATCACGTCGATGCCGAAGCTGTACTTCAGCGACAGCCAGACCACCGTGCCGACGAAGACCAGGCCGACACTGCCGAGCACGAAGCGTACGGCCAGCGACTGGTCCTTCACCCACTGCGTCCAGTTGTGGACGTGTCGGCGGGTGAAGCCGAGCAGCCGGCGAGCCCAGTGGAACTCGACGGCCCAGATGCCGAGGCCGGCGATCACCAGCAGCCAGCCCGGCCCGGGCAGCGGGATGAGGGCGATGCCGATGGTCACCACGAGTGCGCCGGCGATGGCAATGAAGATCTTGAGGGCGACCCGGCCGGTCGGGTTGGCCCGGATCAGGTCGAGGGTGGTGGCGAGCCGCTGCCGCCAGCGCGGACGGGGCCGCCGCTCGGCCAGCGCCGTTCCGTTGGCGCCACCCCGGTCGGCCGGCGTCCGACCTGACGGGCCCTGCTGCTCCATCGGCACCCTGTACCCCCGCTTTTCGGCTGCCCGGACCGCGACTTTCGGCCCGCCCGGCGCGGCCATCGGATCCACTGAGGATCGTTTCGTGACCATTTCCTCCCCCAGTGTGGCGCGCGCCCGTCACTGCAACGGTCGACTGGACGTTACCGGAGTAAGTCGACGACTGAACCACCCGATGCCGGGCGGGATCACGCACTGGGCAGAACCGGAAAACCCTACATGAATCCTCACATTCACGCGGACTTTCCGACCCCCTTCCCACCACTGGGTGAAGTCAGCGTATGGCGGAGCGTAGCCAGGAGTAGCACCTGAGTATGGGAAAAGCGGGACACGCGCGTTCCGCAGCGGTGCCGGGGGGAGATCGTCCATGAGTGTCATCCGACCGACGACCGTAGAGGTCGAGACGTCGCTAAGGCTCGTCGCACCTGACGCCACGGCCTTGCCGGTGCGTGCCAGTCTGCGTTACGACCCTGCTGATCCGTATGCGGTCCATGTCCTGTTCCACGCCGAATCGGCCGGTGGCGAGGCGGTCAGTTGGTCCTTCGCCCGGGAGCTGCTGGTCACCGGCCTCGACGAGCCGGCCGGCATCGGCGATGTGCGGGTCTGGCCCTGGGCCACCCCGCGCGGGGACTTCGTCGCCCTGGCGCTGTCGTCGCCCGACGGCAACGCCCTCTTCGAGGTGCCGCGTAGCGTCCTGGTGCGCTTCCTGCGGCGAACCTACGTCGTCGTCCCGCGCGGCCGCGAGGCCGAGCACCTGGACGTCGACACCGCGGTGAACCGGCTGCTCGCCGGCCGCTGAGAAACCGGCAAGACGGACCATCCGGGGCCGCGCGGATCTGCCGAGTCCGCGCGGCTCCGGCCCGCCAGGGGGTACGCGGGCAGCCCTCCCGCCGAGGGCCGGGCTCAGCCGTGCGTGGTGATGCCGCCGTCGACCGGGATCACCGCGCCGGTGAGGTACGCCCCGGCGCGGGACGACAGGTAGATCGCGGTGCCGGCCATGTCCTCCGGCCGGCCGATCCGCCCGAGCGGCACCTGCCCCTCGATGGCGGCCCGGGACGCGGGGTCGTCCAGCGCGAACGCCATCATCTTGCTCTCGAACGGCCCCGGCGCGATCGCGTTGACCGTGATCTGCTCGCCGGCGAGCTGGTGGGCGAGGCTGCGGGTGAGCATGTGCACGGCGGCCTTGGTCGCCGAGTACGCGTACACCTCCATGAACGGCACCCGGATGCCGTCGACGGAGCCGATGTTGATCACGCGGGCCGGGTCGTCGGGGCTGGCGGACGCCCGCAGCGCGGGCAGCAGCGCGGTGGTGAGCCGGAAGACGGCCTTGACGTTGACGGCCCAGAGCTTGTCGAACGCGCTCTCCGGGTACGCCTCCAGCGGCGCGCCCCAGGTCGCGCCCGCGTTGTTGACCAGCACGTCGAGCCGGTCGACGCGCTCCCGGACGGCGGCGGCGAGGCCCTCGGCGCCCCCGTCGCTGCTGACGTCGGCGGGGATGGCCGCGCAGCGCCCCTCGGCGGAGAGTTCCTTGGCCACGGCCTCGCACACGTCGGCCTTGCGGGACGAGATGATCACGTGCGCGCCGGCCCGGACGAAGCCCTGGGCGATCATCAGGCCGATCCCCCGCGAGCCGCCGGTGACCAGGACCGTCTTGCCGTCAACCGAGAACAGATCCGTCATGCCCATCCCATCGCGAGTCGGCCGGGGCCGCCGGGGTGAACGCGGTCGGCCCGGCCGGTGCGACCGGCTGCGGGCGTGCCGCGACCGGACGGCGCTACCGCTCGGTAACGTAGCCCGCCCCCGACAGCCCGGACAACCCCCGCGCGACGTCTTCGGGATGCGATGATCGTCGCCCCGGGCTACCGTCGCAGGCGATGGTCTCTTCCGGTCAGCTCTCCCCCGCGCCGCCCGACACCCCTGCCACCGCCCGAGCCGAGATCGACACGCTCACCCTGGGCGACCTCGCGTCCGGCCCGGGTTGGCGGCGTCCGGTGCTGCTGGACCGGGACCTGCTCATCCTGACCGCCGGCGGACACGGCACCGCCGAGCTGGACTTCCGCGCGCTGCCCTGCCGGCCCGGCACGCTGCTGCGGGTACGCGCCGGTCAGGTGCTGCGCTGCGCCGGCCCGCACCTCGACGCCACGGTGGTGCGCTGGGACGCCGACGCGCTGCGCGGGCTGGACGTCGACCCGGACGCCGTACCGGCCTGGCTCCAGCTCGCCGGCGAGGACGAGGACGCGGTGATCACCGAGGTGAGCCAGCTGGCGGTGGACTGCCAGCGGCACCACGGGCTGGCGGCCGCCCGCGGCCTGCTCCGCCACCAGCTCGCCGTGCTGCTGCTCCGGCTGTCCCTGCTGCCCGAGGGCTCCCGTCCGGCGCCGCGGGCGGAGGCCGCCACCTTCCACCGGCTGTGCCGGGAGATCGAGCGCGGCTACCAGCACACCCGCCGGGTCGAGGACTACGCCGACCGGTTGGGCTGCTCGGTGCGGACGCTCACCCGGGCCTGCCTGGCGGTGACCGGGCGCAGCGCCAAGCAGGTGGTCGACGAGCGGGTGGCCCTCCAGGCGTGCCGACTGCTGGCCGCCACCGACGAGCCGATCGCCCAGATCGGGCGGCGGCTGGGCTTCTCCGAGCCGACGAACTTCGGACGGTTCTTCACCCGCGAGGTCGGGATGAGCCCGGGCGCCTTCCGGGCCGCCCGTGAGCGGCCGGCGCCCGGTCCGGTCGTCCGGCCCCGTCCGCCCGCCGAAGCGGTCGGCGGGCTCAGCCGGGCATGATGACGGGGTGCAGATCTCCGCGCGCGGCGACTACGCGGTACGGGCGGCGCTGAGCCTCGCCACCGCGTACCCCAGATTGCTCTCCACCCAGGCCATCGCGGCGGAGCAGGACATGCCGCGCAAGTTCCTGGAGGCGGTGCTGGCCGACCTGCGGCGGGCCGGCGTCGTCCGGGCGCAGCGCGGTGCGGAGGGCGGCTACACGCTGGCCCGGCCGCCGCGGGAGGTGACCGTCGGCGCGGTGCTGCGCGCGGTGGAGGGTCCGCTGGCCGGGGTCCGCGGCCTGCGCCCGGAGGAGACCAGCTACGAGGGCGCGGCGGAGAACCTGCCCGGGCTCTGGGTGGCGGTGCGGGCGGCCGTGCGACGGGTGGTCGACGAGGTGAGCCTCGCGGAGATAATCAGTGGCCGGCTGCCCGCCCACGTGCGTAGGTTGACCGCCCTGCCCGACGCCTGGGAGCCGCGCTGATGCCCACCCCCACCCTGCACACCGACCGGCTGTCGCTGGAGCCCTACGGGCCCGACGACGCCGAGGAATTCGTCGCCCTCTTCACCGACCCGGAGGTGGGCCGGTTCATGGGCGACGGCCCGATGACGGCCGAGGCGGCCGGCGCCCTGTTCGGGCGGGTCTTCACCAAGGTCTACGCGGCCGACCTCTTCGACGTCTGGGCGGTCCGCCGCGAGGGCCGGTACGTCGGGCACGCCGAGATCAAGCGGACCGACCAGGTCGACGGCCACGAGCTCGTCTACGCGCTGGCGAAGCCGGCCTGGGGCGCGGGCCTCGGCACCGAGCTGGCCCGGGCCCTGGTCCGGTACGGATTCGACACCCTCGACCTGCCCCGGGTGTACGCGACGGTCGCCGACGCCAACCACGCCTCGCTGGCGCTGCTGGGCAAGCTCGGCTTCGTCCACGAGCGCGACATCGCCGAGGACGACGGCAGCGTCACCCGCGTCCTCGCCGTCGACCGCGTCCCCGCCTGAGACACCCCGGCGGGCTCCCGGGTCTGCCGGTGGTCACCACCCACAGCAGGTCCTGGGCGGCCCGGTCCGGCGCGAGCGGCTCCCCGCCGGGCGGCGCGGCGGGCGCCACCCGTCCGCCGGCCGCACGCGCGGACGCCGCCGGGTCCGTCACGCCAAAGCGCCGCCGGTGTAGCCGCCGCGGTGGTAGACCAGCGGGTCGCCGTCCTCGCCGCCGCCGAGGGCGAGCGGCTCGGCGACGAAGAGGGTGTGGTCGCCGGCCGGCAGCCGGTGCACGATCCGGCAGAGCAGCCGGGCCAGCACTCCGGTCAGCAGCGGCACCCCGAACGGCCCCGGCGTCCAGTGCGGGTACGCGGCGAACCGGTCCACCCCGCTGGTGGCGAAGACCCGGGCGGCCTCCCGCTGGCCGGCGCCGAGCAGGTGCACGGCGACGTGCTCGGCCCGGGCGAGCACCGGCCAGCTCGACGAGGCGACGCCGAGGCAGAACGAGACCAGCGGCGGGTCCAGCGAGACCGAGGTGAACGACGTGGCGGTGAACCCGACCCGGACGGGCTCGCCGAGGCCGCCGAGGCAGGCCGGCTCGACGGTGCCCGGGGCGACGGCGGTGACCACCGTGACCGTCGCGGCCTGCCGGCGCAGCAGCGCCCGGTACAGGTCCCGGTCCACCGGCAGCAGGTCGGCGTCGTCCGCCCGGGGACGCTCGACGGTGGTCACGCCGGCACCAGGGCCGGGGCGTCCTGCGCCGCGCGCACCTCGTCGCGCAGCAGCGTCCGGATCTGGTGACGGTGGTGGCGGAAGGCGTCGGAGGAGCGGACGTCCTGCACGGCGTCGCGGTCGCCGAGGTCGATGTCGACGACCTGCGTGATCCGGCCCGGCCGTGAGGTCATCACCGCGACCCGCCGGCCGAGGCGGACCGCCTCGTCGATGCCGTGCGTGACGAACACGACCGTCTTGCCGGTGCGCTCCCAGATCCGCACCAGCTCGTCCTGCAACGAGTCGCGGCTCTGCGCGTCGAGGGCGGCGAACGGCTCGTCCATCAGCAGGAGGTCCGGGTCGTACGCGAGGCTGCGGGCGATGGCCACCCGCTGCTTCATGCCGCCGGAGAGCTCGTGCGGGTAGCGGTCGGCGAACCCGGTGAGCCCCACCAGTCCCAGGTGATGCGCGACCATGTCGGCGCGTTCGGCCCGGGGCACGCCCTTGGCCTCCAGTCCGAACGCGACGTTGCCGGCGGCGGTGCGCCAGGGCAGCAGCGCGTACTCCGGGACGACGATCCCGCGGTCCAGGCCGGGCCCGGTGACCGGCCGGCCGTCGACCAGCACCTGCCCGCCGGTGGGCCGGGACAGCCCGCCGAGCAGGTCGAGCAGGGTGGACTTGCCGCAGCCGCCGGGCCCGACGACGACGAGGAACTCGCCGGGGCGTACGCCGAGGGTGACCTCGTCCAGGGCGGTGACCGCACCGGGGGACGCACGCCGGCCGGCGCGGGCCGGGAAGGTCTTCGTCACCCGGTCGAAGAAGATCTTGTCGGTGCTCATGCCGCCACACGGCCCACGGCGGTGACGGGGGCCGCGGCGAGGGCACGCGGACGGGTACGACGGGGTGAGTCCATGGGAGTCTCCTGATCTGTCCACGGTGCGGTGGAGGAAGCCCGACGAGGGGCAGGGAGGCCACGGCCGCTCCGCGTCGAGCGGACGGGCGGGCGGGCGAAGGTGCGGCGACGGAGCCGGGCAGGGGTGGTGCCGGTCAGCTCAACAGAGCGCGCTCGCGTGCCGGACCAGGTCGACGTGCACGCGGGCGGTGAGGAGAAGCTCGTCCCGCTGCGACATGACCTCATGGTGCCGGCGGGCGTACCGGCCGGTCAACGTCCTTCCAGAAGATGAGATCGGGGTCGCCGCGTTCGTCATCCCCCCATCCGCACCAGGGTTCACCGACCCGTAACACCTATCTGATGGATAGGGATTGCCGGCGCTGCGGGCACCGTCCACCACAGACCGGGACGGGTTTCGGAAATCGGCGCTCCGGGCATGTTCGGTTCCATCAGGGCAGGGAAGGGAATCGAAGGGAGCCCCGCGATGGGTCTGATGTTCCGCAAGCGCAAGAAGTACGGCCCGCTCATCCTGAACTTCACCGAGAACGGCTTCTCGTCCTGGAGCATCAAGATCGGCCGCTGGTCCTGGAACTCCCGGGCCAGGGCGCACCGGGTCGACCTGCCGGGCCCGCTGTCCTGGAAGCAGGACAAGTCCCGGGCGTGACGTCCCGGGGTCGCGCGGGGTGCCGGTGGTCTCCACCGGCACCCCGCCCGACGTTCGGGCCGCCACCGCCCGAGGAGCGGCGCCGTCCGCGGAAGGGTGGCGCCGGCGTGCAGGTGTGGCGCCGGCGCGGAGGGTTCGGCGTGGAACGGGCCGGCCGCGAACCCGTCGACGCGGTCAGGGAGTCGACCGCGCGTCCGGGCCGGTGACGACCACGTCGCCGCCGAGCCGGCCGTGCTCCGGGTCGCGGGTGACCTCCCCCGCCCCGAGCAGCCCGGTCAGCGCCCGGACGGCGTCGGCCGAGCGGTAGACGGTCGCGGTCAGGGCGTACCGGCGCAGCTCGGTGACCGTACGCGGGCCGGAGCGGGCCAGCTCGGCCAGCAGTTCCCGGCGCAGCGGCCCGGGCTCGGGGGCCAGCGCGATGTCGAGCAGCCGGCCGGCCGGGTCGGCCGGGTCGCGGTAGCGGACCCCGGCGAACTCGTCGACCGCCCAGAGCGCCTCCTTGAACGCCTCCAGGCTCTTGTCCGAGCCGGTCGCGAAGGCGAGCAGCCGCGCGGGCCCGCCGTCGGCGGGCACCAGCTCCACCTCGGTCGCCAGCGGGAAGCCGGCGTCGGCGAGGGCGCCCCGGGCGGGTGCGCCGGGCGCGGTGGCGAGCAGCACCTCGGCCGGCCTGCCGCCCGCCACGGCGGTCAGCACGGCCGGGTCGACGGGCCCGTCCACGTACGACAGCAGGGGCCCGCCGGTCGCGCCGGCCGCCTTGAGCGCCACCGGCAGCCGGGCGGTCCCGCCGGGCACCAGGTGCACGGTGGCCTCGGCCGGCAGGTCCGCCTCCACCGCGCCCAGCCGGGCCGGCAGCTCCTCGGTGCCGGCGGCGAGGACGAGCACGGTGAGCTGGCGGCCCCGCAGCCGGTCGGCGTACTCGGCGACCACCCGCAGGGCGGCCTCGGCGGAGTCGGCGTCGCCGTCGTCGTACGCCAGGGCGACGGTGACCCGGCGGGCGCGGTGCAGCGCCCCCGGCAGCCAGGTCTCCAGGTGTCGGACGAGCAGCTCGCGCAGGACGGCGTCGGTCGGCATGCTGCCGTTCTACCGCACACGGCCCGGGCCGGACGCCGCTCCCCCGGCCAGACGCCGCTCCCCCGGCCGGCCGGACGCCGCTCCCCGGGCCGGGCGGTTCGACGCCCGGGCCCGAGGGCGGCTCGCCCGGGGGCCGGCCGGGCAGGGGATCCGCCGGGACGGCCGGCTCAGGCCGGGACGGAGACGCCCACCCCGCCGCGGGTCTGGCCGCCGTAGCGCCGCCGCTCGGCGGCCAGGTCGAGCCGACCGATCCGCTTGCGGGCGGCCAGGGCGGCGTCGTCGAGCCGGTCGGCGGGCACCAGCCAGACGACCTCGAACTCCAGGCCGTCCGGGTCCTGCCCGTAGAGGCTCTTGGTGGTGCCGTGGTCGGAGGTGCCCACGAGGGCGCCGGCCGCCGCGAGCCGCTCGGCGGTGACGGCCAGCTCGTCGAGGGTGTCGACCTCCCAGGCCAGGTGGTAGAGCCCGACGGTGCCGCGGCCGGCGGCGGAGCGGCGCGCGCCCTGGCCGACCTCGAACAGGCCGAGGTCGTGGTCGTTGGTGGAGCCGGGGGCCTGGAGGAAGGCGGCGCCCCGGAACCCGTCCGGGGTCATCGGGATCTGCCGGAAGCCCAGCACGTCGCGGTAGAAGGCGACGCTGCGGGCGAGGTCACTGACGTAGAGCACGGCGTGGTTGAGGCGGTGGATTCCCATGTCGCCGACGCTAGCGCGATTTGATTGAACCTTCAACTACTGCGCGTATGATGGGTGTCATGACCCGCTGGCTGGACCCGGACGAGCAGCGCACCTGGCGTGCGTTCCTGACCGCCTCTCGCGCGCTGATGGAGACGCTCGACCGCGAGCTGCAACACGACGCCGGGATGCCGCACGCCTACTACGAGATCCTGGTCCGCCTCTCCGAGGCGCCGGAGCGGCGGCTGCGGATGAGCGAACTCGCCGAGGCGAGCGGCTCCTCCCGCAGCCGGCTCTCGCACGCCGTGGCCCGGCTGGAGGCGGCCGGCTGGGTCCGCCGCGAGGAGTGCCCCTCCGACCGGCGCGGCCAGATCGCCGTCCTCACCGACGAGGGCTTCGCGACCCTCGCCACCGCCGCGCCCGGCCACGTCGAGGGGGTACGCCGGCACCTGTTCGACGCGCTGAGCCCCGCCCAGGTGGACCAGTTGCGCCGGATCAGCGAGGCGCTCGTCGACCACCTGACCGGATCCTGACCAATCCACTCCGGCCCGGGTCTTGTACTTACCGTCGTCGGGTGAGCACGATGGGGCGTGCCTTCCGGCTTCGGGGAACTGACTGACCAGGCGCACCACCTGGTGTCCACCGGCGACCTCGCCGGCGCCCAGCGGCTGCTCGCCGACGCGCTGACCGACGCCGATCCGCGCCCGGCCAACGCCACGCCCGAGCTGGCCGAGGCCGCCAGCCTCCAGGCCCGCGTGCTGGTCGCCCTCGGCGAACCGCACTCCGCCCGGGGCTGGGCCGCCTTCGCGTACGCGGCCACGAACAGGCTGCACGGGCGATCCGACCAGCGCACCGTGGCCGCCGCGGCCACCCTGGCGGCGGTGCTGCACCGGGTAGGGAGCTGGTCCCGCGCCGCCCGGCTCTACCAGGAAGTGATCATCGAGCTGACCGCGCTGGACGGCCCGGAGTCGCTGCGGGTGCTCGCCGCCCACGCCGACCTCGCGACGGTGGAGTACGCGCGCGGCCAGTGCCAGGTGGCCCGCGACCGGCTCCAGGACGCCTGGGAGCTGCACCGCGAGGTCTACGGCGACGGGCACCCCAGCGGCATCAAGATGCTGGCGCGGCTCGGGGCGATGCAGCGCGACTGCGGGCAGTTCGCCGAGGCGCACGACAACCTGGCGTTGGCCCGGGAGCTCTGCCGGCAGCACCTTCCGGCCGACGATCCGCTGGCGGCGCAGGTGGCGACGCTCGCCCGGGCGGCCGCCAGCCCGGACCATGTCTGCGCCGACACCGCGCCCGTCGGCCCGGACGGCCCGATAGTGCCGTCCGCGCGCACCCCGCCCCCCGGCGACGCGCCGACGGCGTACCACCCCTCGCAGGCGGGCTACCGTCCCGCCGAGCCGGACCCGGACGACCCGGCCGCCGGGCAGCCACACCCGGTGCCGAATCCCCGGCAGCCGGCGGAGGACCCGGCGCGGGGCTGGTGGCCGCCGGAGCCCGACGCCGGGGACCGGCCCGCCGACAGCGCCGTGCCGCCGTCGGTCGTGCCGCTGGCCGGCGGCGCCGAGGAGGCCGACGGGGTGCACCGGGTCCGCCCGCACGGCGCGCCCGAGGAGCCGTACCAGCCGTACGAGTCGTCGCGGCTGCTGCCGGTGCCCGTGCACCGCGCGCCGGCCCGGCGGGACACCCGGCTGCTGCCCCTCGTCGTGGGCGGCGTCGCGGTGGTGCTGCTCGGCACGGCGGCCGTGATCGCCGGGGTGGCGGGGATGGACGGCGACGACGACCCGGCGCCCCCGGCCGCGACCGGCGCGCCCGCCTCGCCCACGGCCGGCACGGTCACCCCGCCCGCCGCCGGCCCGACGGCAGGGACGGCCGCCTCCCCCGGCACCCCGCCGGGCGCCGTCACCCTGCGCGACAACCGCGACAACGTCGCGCTGCGCTGGACGTACCCCGCCGGCGGCGAGGGCCCGGTGGTCATCTCGGGCGGCCGGGTCGGCCAGGCCCAGACGGCGTTCGCCAACCTGCCCGCCGGCACCACCGACTTCGTCGTCTACGGGCTGAACCGCAGCACCGACTACTGCTTCACGGTCGCCGTCGTGTGGTCCACCGACACGATCGCGCGGGCGCAGGAGGTCTGCACCCGCCGCCGCTGACGGTCGGCAGGATCCAGGCGGGCGGCCCGTTCACCCTGGCCGCGTCCCTGGAGCTGCCGTCGGCACGGCGCGGGGGCGACGGGCGTCCTCTCAGGGCCGCTCCGGGTCGGTCAGGGCCGGCAGCAGCAGGCATACCCGCAGCCCCGGGCCGCCGTCGCCGGCGGGACGGGCGTCGGTCAGCTCGATCCGGCCGCCGGCCCGGCGGACCAGCTCGCGCACGATGGCCAGGCCGAGCCCGGCGCCCCCGTCGTCGCGCGCCCGCGCGTCGTCGAGCCGGGTGAACCGGCCGAACACCCGCTCCCGGTCCGCGGCCGGGATCCCCGGCCCGTCGTCGGTCACCGTCACCAGGTGGTACGCCGCCGCGCCGGCCCCCGCGCCGGTGGACCGGGCTCCGCCGCTCCCGCCGTCGACGGACCGCCCGCCGCCGTCCGGGGCGGAGCTGGACCGGGCCGGGGCGTCCCCGGGGCCGGCCGGACGGGCCGCGAGCACCACCTCGCCCCGGGCGTGCCGCACCGCGTTGTCGACCAGGTTGGCCAGGACCCGGCGCAGCTCGTCGGGGTCGCCCTCGGTCCACAACGGCGCCGCCGGCGCGTCGAGGCGCACCGGCGGGGACGGGTACCGGCCGGCCACCGACGCGAGCAGCGCGCCCAGGTCGACCGGCCCGGTGGCCCGCGCCGGCGGGCGCTCGTCGAGGCGGGCCAGCAGCAGCAGGTCGTCGACGAGCCGGCCGAGACGCTCGGTGTCGGCGAGCAAGTTCGCCGACACGGCCGTCCAGTCCGTCCGGTCGGCCAGCCGCCGGGCCACCTCCAGCTCCGTACGGATGTTGGCCAGTGGGCTGCGCAGCTCGTGGGCGGCGTCGGCGACGAAGGCCCGTTGCCGGTCCCGGGCCGACTCCAGCCGGCCCAGCATCCCGTTGAGGGTGACCGCCAGCCGGTGGATCTCGTCCTGCGAGGCCGGTACGGGCAGCCGCCCGCCCCCGTTGCGCCCGGTGATCTCCTCGGCGCCCCGGCGCAGCGTCTCCACCGGGCGCAGGGTGGCCCCGACCACCCGCCAGGCGACGGCGGCGAGCACGGCCACCAGCAGCGGGAAGCTCACCAGCAGGATGGTCCGCACGACGTGCCCGCTGTGCCGCGCGTCCGCCAGCGAGCGGGCCACCAGGACGGTGAGCGGGTCGGCGGCGGTGCCGGCCGGCACGGCCACCACCCGGACCGGCCCGGCCAGGTCGATCCGCTCCCCCGACACCGTCAGCCGCTGCCGCGCGCCGGCGTCGATCCGGTCGGGCGGGACCATCGGCACGAGCCGGTCGGCGCCGATCGAGGCGGCCCGCACCCGTCCCTGCGCGTCGACCACCTGCACCCGGACCTGCCCCCCGGCCACCGGCAGGGGGTCGGGCAGGGCGTCCTCGGCGGCCAACAGCGCCACGGCGTCGGCGGTCCGGAACGCCTCGGTGTCGACGGCGCGTTGCAGCGACCAGCCGAGTACGCCGAGCAGGACCAGCCCGCCGACGGCCAGCCCCAGCGAGACGCCGAGGACCCCGACCACCATCAGCCGCCCCCGCAGCCCGAGCGCGGCACGCAGCCGCCGCCCCAGCCCCCGCAGCCGGAGTGCGGGGAAGGGACGCCTCCCGTACCGGAGGCGATAGGAAGGGGCCCTTCCTTCGCCCGTCACGTGGCGAGCCGGTAGCCGGCGCCCCGGACCGTCTCCAGCCGTTCACGGCCGATCTTGCGCCGCAGGTAGCCGACGTAGACCTCGACGGCGTTGGGCGCGGTCTCGTCGCTGGCGTCCCAGACGTGGTCCAGCAGCTCGATCTTGGAGACCACCTCGCCGGGGCGGCGCATCAGGTAGTCCAGCAGCGCGAACTCGCGGGCGGTCAGCGCGACCTCGGCGTCGGCCCGGGTCACCCGCCGCCGGGCCGGGTCGAGCCGCAGGTCGCCGACCGCGAGCACCGTGGGGCGTTCGGGCGCGCCGCGGCGCAGCAGGGCCCGCAGCCGGGCCAGCAGCACGACGTACGAGAAGGGTTTGGTGAGGTAGTCGTCGGCACCGCAGTCCAGCCCGTCGGCCTGGTCGTACTCGCCGTCCTTGGCCGAGAGCATGAGGACCGGCAGCCAGTGCTCCTCGGCGCGCAGCCGGCGGACCACCTCGTAGCCGGAGAGGCCGGGCAGCATCACGTCGAGGATCATCGCGTCGTAGCCGCCGTGCCGCGCCGCGTCGAGCCCCGCCGGGCCGGTCGCCGCCACGTCCACCGCGAACCCCTCGGCCTGCAGCCCCCGTTGCAGGGCGGACGCCAGCCGGGACTCGTCCTCCACCACCAGCACCCGCACGCAGTCAAGGGTGCCACCCCCGCGCGGGTGGCCGTACCGTCGTCCTCAGCACCCTCACAGGGTCGAACGGGCAGGATGTCATCAGGAGGTGTCACATGTCCGTCCTGAAGAGCCGTCCCGTCCTGCGGTGGCTGGTCCCGGCGACCGCCGTCGTGACCGTCATCGGCGGCGGCGCCGCACTCGGCACGTTCGCCGCCCAGGCCGAGCCGAGCCTGCCGCCGCGCACCGCCGCCCAACTCCTGGTCGACCTGCAGACCTCCCGGCTGGAGGGGCTCTCCGGCACGGTCGTGCAGCGCGCCGACCTGGGCCTGCCGCCGCTGGCCGGGCTGGTCGGCGGCGACAACCTGACCGGTCTGCTGACCGGCACGCACACGCTGCGCGTCTGGCACTCCGGCCCGGACCGGCAGCGGATCGCCCTGCTGGACACCCTCGGCGAGCGGGACGTCATCCGCAACGGTCGGGACGTGTGGACCTGGGACAGCCGGGCCAACGCCGCCACCCACCGCACCCTGCCGGCGGGCGAGGGCGAGGCCGCCGCCCCGGAGCTGCCGGCCACGCCGCAGGACGCGGCCGACCGGGCCCTCGCCGCGATCGACCCGAGCACCGAGGTGAGCGTCGGCCGGTCCGCCACGGTCGCCGGGCGGGACGCGTACGAGCTGGTGCTCGCGCCGCGCGACGCCGCCTCGCTGGTGCACCAGGTGCGCATCGCCATCGACGCGCGCGAGCACGTGCCGCTGCGCTTCGAGGTCTTCGCCGACGGCAGCGACAAGCCGGCCTTCGAGATGGCCTTCACCGAGGTGTCGTACGCCCGGCCGGACGCCGACCAGTTCACCTTCAACCCGCCGCCGGGGGTGAAGGTGACCGAGGAGACGGTCGGGGAACACCCGGCCACCACGCGCAAGGACCGGGCGGGCGACGGCAAGCGGCCGGACGTGCGTACGGTCGGCGAGGGCTGGGGCACGGTGGTGGTCGCGCGGCTCGACGGCGCCGGCGCGCCCGGCGGCCCGGGCAAGGCCCCCGCGGCGGGTGCCGACCGCGAGCCGGCCGGCGAGGCGGCGGCGCTGCTCGGCGCGCTGCCCGCGGTCAGCGGCGACTGGGGCAGCGGGCGGCTGCTCACCGGGAAGCTGTTCAGCGTGCTGCTCACCGACGACGGCCGGGTGATCGCCGGGGCGGTGACCCCGGAGCGGCTCTACGAGGTGGCGAAGGGCTGAGCAAAGTCGAGCGATCGGGGGTCCGCCACGCGGCGGGCCCCCGACTCGTCCATGGGGCGGCCCGTGACGTGGCCCGGCGCGCTTGGTCCGGGCGGCGCTTGGTCTGGGCGGCCGGGGCGCGGTATCTTTCTCCGTTGGCACAACAAAAAGGAACGGCCCTCAAAAGCCGTTCCGAGAGAGATACTAACCAATTGGGAGACGGCTTGTCAAGGCATTCCGCCGATTCCGCTGAATTGCAGTCCGACGACGAGATCGGCCGCGAACAGGAATACGTCTCGATGCTCTACCGGCGGCTGGACGGGCTGCGTGAGCAGGCGTCCCGCCGGCTGACCGAGGAGCTGCGGGCAACCGGCGGCACCCTTCAGGCCCGTTCCCAGCGCGACAGCGCGGTGCGGATGTACGCCGATCAGGTCGAGCAGTTCGCCGCGGTGGAGAACGGCCTCTGCTTCGGCCGCCTCGACACCGACGAGGGCGGCCCCCACTACATCGGCCGGATCGGCATCTTCGACACCAGCGGCGACTACGACCCGCTGCTGATGGACTGGCGCGCCCCGGCGGCCCGCGCCTTCTACCTCGCCACCGCCGCGAACCCGCAGGGGGTGCGCCGCCGCCGGCACCTGCGCACGCGGGAGCGCAAGGTGACGGCGCTCAACGACGAGGTGCTGGACCTCGCCACCGCCTCCCCCACCGCGCACGAGGAACTGACCGGCGAGGCGTCGCTGCTCGCCGCGCTCAACGCCGGCCGGACCGGCCGGATGCGCGACATCGTGGAGACCATCCAGGCCGAGCAGGACCGCATCATCCGCGCCGACCTGCCGGGCGTCCTGGTGGTGCAGGGCGGCCCGGGCACCGGCAAGACGGCGGTGGCGCTGCACCGCGCGGCGTACCTGCTCTACACCCACCGGCAGCAGCTCTCCACCCGGGGCGTGCTGCTGGTCGGCCCGAACGCCACGTTCCTGCGCTACATCTCGCAGGTGCTGCCGGCGCTGGCCGAGACGGGCGTGCTGCTGCGGACGCAGGGCGACCTGTTCCCCGGCGTCAGCGCCCGACGCACCGAGCCCGCCGAGACCGCCGCGCTGAAAGGCCGGGCGGTGATGGCCGACGTGCTGGCCGCCGCCGTGCGGGACCGGCAGTGGGTGCCCGACGAGCCGCTGGAGATCGAGCTGCCGCAGCAGGAGGTGCTCCGGCTCGACCCGGAGACCGTCCGCGCCGCCCGGGACCGGGCCCGTCGCTCCGGCCGCCCGCACAACCTGGCCCGGGCCCTCTTCGACGTCGAGATCGTCCACGCGCTCGCGGCCCAGGTCGCCGAGCGGATCGGCGCGGACCCGCTGGGCGGGGAGAACCTGCTGGAGGAGGCCGACGTCGCCGAGATCCGCCGCGAGCTGCGCGAGGAGCCCGAGGTGCGGGCCGCCCTGGACCAGCTCTGGCCGGTGCTCACCCCGCAGCGCCTGCTCGCCGACCTGTACGCCGACACCGAGCGGATCGCCGCCGCCGCGCCCGTGCTCACCGACGCCGAGCGCGCCCTGCTGCACCGCGAGGCGGGCGGCTGGACGCCGGCCGACGTGCCGCTGCTGGACGAGGCGGCCGAGCTGCTCGGCGAGGACGAGCGGGCCGCCGCCGCGCGCCGCGAACGGATCCGGGCCATGCAGCGGGAGTACGCCGAGGGCGTACTGGAGATCGCCCGCGGCTCCCGGTCGATCGACGTGGAGGACGAGGCCGACGGCGGCGAGATCCTCGGCGTGACCGACCTGATCGACGCCGACCGCCTGCTGGAGCGGCAGGAGGAGGCGGAACGGCTGACCACCGCCCAGCGGGCCGCGGCCGACCGGAGCTGGGCGTTCGGGCATGTGATCGTCGACGAGGCGCAGGAGCTGTCGCCGATGGCGTGGCGGCTGTTGATGCGCCGCTGCCCGAGCCGCTCGATGACGATCGTCGGCGACGTGGCGCAGACCGGCGCGCTGGCCGGCACGCCGTCCTGGGCCGACGCGCTGGAGCCGTACGTGGCGCAGCGCTGGCGGCTGGAGGAGCTGACCGTCAGCTACCGCACCCCGGCCGAGATCATGGCCGTCGCCGCCGACGTGCTCGCCGAGATCGACCCGGCGCTGCGCCCGCCCCGCTCCGTACGCTCCAGCGGGGTGCCGCCCTGGGACCGCGCGGTGGCGCCGGAGCGGCTGGCGGCGGAGGTGGTCGACGCGACGACTCGGGAGGCGGCCGGCCTCGACGACGGCCGGCTCGGGGTGATCGTGCCGGCCGGCCGGGTCGACGAGCTGGGCGGCGCGGTCACCACCGCCCTGCCAGAGGCGGCCGTGGGCGAGCACCCCGAGCTGGAGAGCCGGGTGGTGGTGCTCACCGTCGCCCAGGCCAAGGGCCTCGAATTCGACTCCGTCCTGCTGGTCGACCCCGACCGCATCGTGGCCGAGTCACCACGGGGCCGCAGCGACCTCTACGTCGCCCTCACCCGCGCCACCCAACGCCTCGGCATCCTCCGCCCGGCCTGATCCTTGCGGGGCGTGTCGTCGTGGTGGTGGGGTGTGGCCCGCCGTGCCCGGCTCCGGGCGGTCAGGCTTGATCCCTGCGCCGGGCACGGCGGG
>NZ_JBEYTP010000002.1:239873-365017 GCF_040643125.1 Micromonospora sp. NPDC047465 | reverse complement strand
TGGGGGTGGGGGGGGGCGCGGTGCGCTTTGCTTCGGCGCACCGGGGGGGGGGCCGGGGCGACGCGCGCCCGGGCCCCGCGGCGGGACCGACCGGTCGGCTCAGGTCATGTTGGCGAGGAACTCGCTGTAGAAGAGGCCGAGCGCGATGGCCACGCCGATGCCGGCGATGATCCAGAACCGGACCACGATGTTGACCTCGCTCCAGCCGGCGAGCTCGAAGTGGTGCTGCAGCGGCGACATCCGGAACACCCGCTTGCCGGTGGTACGGAACGAGATGATCTGGATCACCACGGACATCGTGATGATCACGAAGAGGCCGCCGATGATCGGCAGCAGCAGGATCGTCCGGGTGGACATCGCCATGCCGGCGATCAGGCCGCCGAGGCCCAGGGCCCCGGTGTCGCCCATGAAGATCCGTGCCGGCGAGGTGTTCCACCACAGGAAGCCGACGCAGGCGCCGGCCGCCGCGCCGGCGATCAGCGCGATCTCCAGCGGGTCCCGGACGGTGTAGCAGTAGTCCTGGGTGTAGTTCGGGTCGGCGCACCAGTGCCGGTACTGCCAGAACGCGATCAGCGCGTACGCCGCCAGGACCATCACCGAGGCGCCGGTGGCCAGGCCGTCGAGGCCGTCCGTGAGGTTGACGCCGTTGGTCGCGGCCATCACCACGAAGATGAAGATGACCACCGCGCCGATCTTGGAGACGTCCAGCGCCGGAATGTCCCGGATGAAGCTCAGCGTCGTGCTGCCCACGGTCTCGGTGTTGGTCACCGCGCCCGAGGCGTCGGTCATGGTGCTCGGGAAGTAGAGCGCCACCACCCCGAAGACCGCCCCGACCAGGATCTGGCCGAGCAGCTTGCCGCGCTTGTTGAGGCCGCCGCTGTGCCGCTTGCGCACCTTGAGGAAGTCGTCGATGAAGCCGACGGCGCCGGAGAAGACCATCAGCCCCAGCAGCACCAGGGCGGTGATCGTCGGCTCGACCTGGGCGATCTGCGCGTCCGGCAGGGTGGTCAGGGCCAGGTGGCCGGCCACGTACGCGATGACCGTGGCGAGGATGAACACCACGCCGCCCATCGTCGGCGTGCCCTTCTTGCCCTGGTGCATGGCCGGGCCCTCGGCCCGGATCGGCTGGCCCGCCTTGAGCCGCGTGAAGACCTTGATCGCGATCGGGGTGCAGAAGAGCGAGATCAGGAAGGCCACCCCGACGGCGACGATGACCGCCCTCATGAGGCGATCTCCTCACCGGCGTCGGCGCGCAGCGCGTCGGCCACCTCCCATGTGCGGTACCGGGAGCCCTTCACCAGGACGACATCGCCCGGCCGTAACTCGCCCCGCAGCACCTCGACGGCCGCCGCCTGATCGGTGAGCAGCACCGACTCTCCTCCCCAGTCACCTACCGATGTCGCGCCTTCGTGGATCGGCGCGGCCGGCTCGCCCACCACGAGCAGCCGGTCGACGCCCAGCTCGGCCGCGAGCCGGCCGACCTCGGCGTGCCCGTCGCGTTCGAACGGACCGAGTTCGGCCATGTAGCCGAGCACCGCGACGGTGCGCCGCTCCCGCCCGATGCCGGCCAGCGCGCGCAGCGCGACCGCCATCGAGGCGGGGTTGGCGTTGTACGAGTCGTCGATCACGGTCACCCCGTCGGCGCGTTCGAAGACGTCCATCCGACGGGTGGAGACCAACCCCAGCGCGCCCAGCGCGATCGCCGTCTCGGCCAGCGGCATGCCCAGCTCGCGGGCCACCGCCGCGGCGGCGAGGGTGTTGGAGACCTGGTGCCGGCCGGTCAGCCCGAGCCGCACCGGCGCGGTCCCCTCCGGGGTCACCAGGGTGTACGCGGCGCGGCCCCGGTCGTCCAGCGTCACGTCCTCGGCCCGCACGTCGGCGTGCGCCGCCTCGCCGTAGCGGACCACCCGGGCGACGGTCCGCGTGGCCATCGCGTCGACCAGCGGGTCGTCGGCGTTCAGCACGGCCAGGCCGTCGGCGGGCAGCGCCTCGACCAGCTCCCCCTTGGCGAGCGCGATCGTCTCCACCGAGCCGAACTCGCCGATGTGCGCCACCCCGACGTTGAGCACCACGGAGATCCGCGGCGGCACCACGTCGCACAGGTAGCGCACGTGGCCCACCCCGCGGGCGCCCTTCTCCATCACCAGGTAGCGGGTCTCCGGCCCGGCCTGCAACGCCGTGTACGGGTGCCCCAGCTCGTTGTTGAACGAGCCGGGCGGGGCGACCGTCGGGCCGAGCCGCGCGGCGAGTTGGGCGATCAGGTCCTTGGTGGTGGTCTTGCCGGACGATCCGGTCAGCCCGATCACGGTGAGCCCCGGCAGCCGGTCGACCACCGCGCGGGCCAGCCGGCCCATCGCCGCCAGCGCGTCGTCGACCAGCACCATCGGCACGCCGGGCACCTCGCGGGTGCCGAGCACCGCGACCGCGCCGGCCCGCACCGCGGCGGCGGCGTAGTCGTGCCCGTCCACCTTCTCGCCGGGGAAGGCCACGAAGAGCGCGCCCTGGCGCACCTTGCGGGAGTCGAACTCGACCGGGCCGGTGACCGTGGCGTCCGGGTCGGCGGCGGCGAGCCGCCCGTCGACCGCCGAGGCGACCTCGGCCAGGCTGAGCGCGATCATCGCTGACCCGCCGGGTCGGCGAACCGGGCGCGCAGCGCGTCGGCCAGCTCGGTGCGGTCGTCGAACGGGTGCACCTCGCCGCCGATCTCCTGCCCGCGTTCGTGGCCCTTGCCGAGCACCGCGATGACGTCGCCCGGCTCGGCCAGCCGGACCGCCGCGTCGATGGCGGCCCGGCGGTCGGGCACCTCCTCGACCCGGGCGGCCGTGCCGGCCCGGCGGGCGCCGGCGAGCACCTCGGCCCGGATGGCCGCCGGGTCCTCCGTGCGCGGGTTGTCGTCGGTCACCAGCACCACGTCCGCTCCCTCCGCCGCGGCGGCGCCCATCACCGGCCGCTTGCCCCGGTCGCGGTCGCCGCCGGCGCCGATGACGCAGATCAGCCGGCCGGCGCCGAACTCCCGCAGCGCGGCCAGCGCGGCGACGATCGCGTCCGCCTTGTGCGCGTAGTCGACCACGCCGCGCACCGGCCCGGGGGCGGCCACCAGCTCCAGCCGGCCGGGCACCCCGCCGCAGGCGGCCACGCCGGCGGCGGCGGTCTTCGCGTCCACCCCGGCGGCGACCAGGACGGCGATGGCCAGCAGGGCGTTGGCCACGTTGTGCCGCCCCGGCAGCGCCACCCCGGCCGGCAGGGTCAGCCCGTCCGGGCCGTGCACCGTGAAGCGCTGGGCGTACCCCTCGCCGCCGACCTCGTCCGCCCACCAGGTGGCGGTCGGGTCGCCGGCCGCCGAGTAGGTCACCGTCGCCGGCTTGTACAGCGGCTTCAGCGCCGGGTCGTCCTGGTTGAGCACCTCCACCGCGCAGCGCCCGTCGAACAGCTGCGCCTTCGCGGCGAAGTAGTCCGCCGAGTCGGCGTGGAAGTCCAGGTGGTCGGAGCCGAAGTTGGTGTAGCCGCCCACGGTGAACCGGACGCCCCCGACCCGCCCCATCGCCAGGGCGTGGCTGGAGACCTCCATGACCACGGCGGTGACGCCGCGCTCGCGGGCAGCGGCCAGCATCGCGTGCAGATCGGTCGCCTCGGGCGTCGTGCGCACGCTGTCGACCACCAGGTCGCCGAGGCGGGTCTCCACGGTGCCGATCAGGCCGGTGGTGTGGCCGGCGGCGCGCAGGCCGGACTCGACCAGGTAGGCGGTGGAGGTCTTGCCGGCCGTGCCGGTCACCCCGATCACCGTCAGCTGATCGGTCGGGTCGCCGTAGACGGCCGAGGCGAGGGCGCCCAGCACCGCGCGCGGATCGGCGACCACCAGCGCCGGCAGGCCCGCCTCGGCCGCGGCCGGGGCGCCCGCCGGGTCGGTCAGCACCGCCACCGCGCCGGCCGCCGCCGCGCCGGCGGCGAACTCCGCGCCGTGCCGGCGGGCACCCGGCAGTGCGGCGTACAGGTCGCCGGGGCGGACCTCCTGGCTGGCGTGGGTCACCCCGGTCACCACCAGCTCGGCGACCCCCTCCGGGGGGTCGACGGCGAGCCGGGCGGCGAGGTCGCCGAGCCGGGCGCCGATCACGGTACGGGGACGAGGATTGCCGGGCACGGCGTCAGACCCTACCCGGTCGTCCGGTTCCGGCCGCACAGCCGCCCCGGTGGTTCGTCCGCACTCACCGATGATGTCCCGGCGTGACCGCTCAGCGCGGATAGACCGTGAACTTCGGGGCCTTCTCCCCGCTCGGCGGCACGCCGTAGTGACGCAGCGTGAACTGCATCATCTCCCGGAACGCCGGCGCGGCGATGTCCCCACCGCCGCCGGCGGGCGTGTGCGCGAAGACCGCGATCACGTAGCGCGGGTTCTCGGCCGGGGCCATGCCGATGAACGAGGCCACCTCGCCGGGCTGCTTGCGCCCGTCGACCAGCCGCCAGCCGGTGCCGGTCTTGCCGGCGACCCGCCACTCCGGGATCGCGGCGGCCCGGCCGGTGCCGTCCTCGACGGTGGTCACCGCCTCCAGGATGGTGCGCAGGGCGGCGGCGTTCTCGGGGCTGAGCACCGACCGGGTGACCGGGGGCTCGGTCGGGGTGGACTTCCCGTCCGGCCCGATGACCGCCTTGACCAGGCGCGGCTGGACGTACGTGCCGTTGTTGGCGATCGTCGCGTAGACGGCGGCCATCTGCAGCGGCGTGGCGTCCACGCTGTGCCCGATCGGCACCGACCCGTACGACGACCCGCTCCACTCGTCGGCCGGCAGCAGTCGCCCGCTGGCCTCGCCGGGCATGCCGACCCCGGTCGGCTCGCCGAGACCGAACCGCTTCTGGTAGTCGATCAGGCGTTCCTGGCCGAGCTTGTCGGCAATCTGGATGGTGCCGACATTCGACGAGTACGCCATCATGCCGGGCAGGCTCATCCGCTTACCGTCGGCGCGGTGCGTGTCGGAGAACCAGGTGTCGCCCATCTTGATGCTGTTGGCGATCGGCAGCGTGGTGTCGGGGGTGATCACCCGCTCCTGCAGCGCGGCGCCGAAGGTGACCGCCTTGTGCACCGAGCCGGGGTCGACCACGAAGCTGGTGGCCGCGTCCTCCCGGTCGGTCGGCTCGCTCGCCTCGGGCTTCGCCGCGTTGTAGGTGGGGTGGCTGGCCTGGGACAGCACCTCGCCGGAGGGGATCTCGATGACCACGGCCGCGCCGGTGCTGCCCTTGCTCTTGGCCATGTGCCGGGCCAGTATCCGCTGTGTCATGAACTGGAGGTCGCGGTCGACGGTGAGCTGCAGGGAGCTGCCCGGCTTGGCCTTCGTCGTCTCGCTGTAGCCGCCGGGGATCGGGGCGGCCAGGTCGCCGAGGCCGACCTCGTAGACCCGCTTGCCGTCCTCGCCGCGCAGCACGTCGTCGTAGCGGGCCTCCAGCCCCTCCAGCCCGACCATGTCCTGGCTGGTGAAGCCGAGCAGGTTGGCGGCGAGGTCGCCGCCGGGCACCTCGCGGCGCTCGTCGCGGTGGGTGCCGATGCCGGGCAGCTCCAGCGCGGTGATCTGCCGGGCCCGGTCGATGTCCACCCCCCGGGCCAGGTACTCGAACTCGGAGTCGGCGCCGTTGATCCGCTTGCGCGGCTTCATCTTCTCGGCCAGCTCGGAGGCCGGGATGCCGAGCAGCGGGGAGAGCGCCTTCGCGGTGCCCTGGATGTCCTTGACCCGGGTCGGGTCGGCGTAGACGTACCGCGCCTCGACGCTGTGCGCCAGCGGGGCGCCGTCCCGGTCGTAGATCGCCCCCCGCGCCGCCGGCAGGGTGACGGTGCGCAGCCGGTCGGCCACGCCGCCGCCCGCGTACGCCGGGGTGTCCACGGCCTGGAGGACGACCAACCGGATGCCGATGACGGCGAACAACGCCAGGGTCAGCACGGTGCCCAGCCGCAGCCGGCGGCGGGGATCGGCCAGCCGCGGCGGCTTCGGCGGCTTGCGCGACGGTCGCCGGGCGGCCGGGCGGTCCGGCCGGCGCGGCGCGCGGCGGGGTGCCGGCGGCTCGTCGTCGTGGCGCGGGCCGCGCGGGGTGACGGTGCGGACGACGCCGGAGCGGCCCGCCGCCTCCCGGCGGCCGGTCCGGCCGGCGCCCGCACGCCCGCCGTCGAGTACCTGGAGGGCGGGGCGGAACGGGTCGCCGGAGCGGGTGCTGCGCGGGGTCCGGCGCTGCTCGGCGCGGCCGGCGGCGTCGTCGCGCTCGCCCCGGGCGCCGGCGCGCTGCTCCCGGACGGTGCGGCCCCTCGGGGTGTACGCCCGCGCGTCGGAGATGCCACCGGCCCCCGGCTCGCCGGAACGCCGCTCGGCGCCCCGGCCACCGACGTCGCGGGACGAACCGCGCCGGGAGCCCGTGGCGTCCCGGCGCGGTTCCTCCGATCTCGGTGGCACGGTCGTCAGCCTCCCGCGCCCTGCTGGCTGGTGATCGACGGCTGGCCGTCGGCCGGCTGCGGCACACCGATCACCTTGCCGTCGGGCAGCCGGATGTAGGCCGGCTCACCCGCCTCCACCAGGCCGAGCCGGCGGGCCTGGGCCTCCAGGTTGCCCGGCGCCTCCGCGTCGGCGATCTGCTTGTTGAGCTGCTGCTGCTCCAGGTCGAGCTTGGCCTGCTGCTCCTGGAGCTTCTCCAGCCGGAAGGCGTTCTCGTTGATCTTCGTGTTGACCAGCAGGATGCCGAGCACCCCGCCGACCACCAGCACCAGCACCAGCGCCGCGAACGGCGCCCGCGGCACCCTCACCGGCGGCGGCGGCGCCACCCGCAGCCGGGGCGGGCGCGCCGCGGTGGCGCCGCCCCGCTCGGCCGGCCGCAGCGCGGCACTGCCCTGCGTCGGGAACTCGCGCGCCCCCCGGGCGCGAGTCTCCCCCAGCCGGCTCGTCCGGTCCGCCCTCGGCGTGCCGGTCCCGGTGCGCGTGGCCCGCTCCGCCGCGATCCGGCCCCCCGACCGCGGTGCGCGCTGCCCGCCGCCGGTCACGTCCCGGCGGTCGCGCTTGTCATTCGTCATGTCCCTCCCCCTCTTCGTCCGTCCCTGTCCCGTCCCCCGGGATCCCTCGGATCCGTCTCGGACCCGGTGGACCCCGCCCCCGGTTGGTGCATCGCCTTGACCCGCCGGCGGTACCGTTCGCGGTCGGTACGCCCCTGCTGCGCCGCGTCCGGGTCGAGCCGCTCCGCGGCCCGCAGGCGCACCGAGGCGGCCCGCGGGTTCGCGGCGACCTCCCGCTCCCCGGGCAGTTCGGCGCCCCGGCTCAGCAGCCGGAACGTCGGACCCGAGCCGGGCAGTTCGACCGGGAGGTCGACCGGGCCCTTGCTGCGGACCCGCTCGGCGAGCGCCGCCTTGGTCAGCCTGTCCTCCAGCGAGTGGTAGGACAGGACCACCATGCGGCCGCCCACGTTGAGCTTGTCGAGCGCGGCCGGCAGCGCCGTCTCCAGCGCTGCCAGCTCCTTGTTTACCTCGATCCGTAAAGCCTGAAACGTTCTCTTTGCCGGGTGTCCCCCGGTTCGTCTGGCTGGTGCCGGAATGGACTCCCGCACCAGCTCCGCCAGCCGCGCCGACGAGGTGATCCGGGCCCGCTCGCGCTCCCGGATGATCGCCGAGGCGATCCGGCCGGCGAACTTCTCCTCGCCGTAGACCCGCAGCACGCGGGCCAGGTCCGGGTGGGAGTAGGTGTTGACCACCTCCTCGGCGGTCACCCCCCGGGTCTGGTCCATCCGCATGTCCAGCGGGGCGTCCTGCGCGTACGCGAACCCGCGGTCGGGCGCGTCGAGTTGCAGCGACGAGACCCCCAGGTCGAACAGGATCCCGTCGATCCCGGGGTAGCCGAGCCGGTCGAGCACCTCGGGCAGCTCGTCGTAGACGGCGTGCTCCAGGTGGACGCGGTCGGCGAAGCGGGCCAGCCGGACGCGCGCGTGGGCGAGCGCCTCCGTGTCCCGGTCCAGCCCGACGAGCACCGTCTCCGGATGTGCCTCCAGCACCGCCTCGGCGTGCCCGGCCAGGCCCAGCGTCGCGTCGACATGGACCGTCCGCCCGCCCCGGCCCAGCGCGGGGGCCAGCAACTCGAGACACCGCTCGAGCAGCACCGGCACGTGCGTGCCGCGTAGCTCCCCCATGTCGACCCCCACTGGTTGAACCTCGTCCTTCATGTGCCTGTCGTCGGACGACGCTGTGCCGTCGTACCGCCAGATCCCCATCCGCTCCCGCCCGCCGGAGGCCGCGGCCCTCCCATCGGATCGTGCGCCTGGCACCGGGGAAGGGGTGCCAGGAACTCGAAAGCGGGTGGAGATCTCGCAGTACGTCGGGCGTCGTCACGCCCTACAGACCGCCGGGCAGCACCCCCTCCTCGATGTCGGCGAAGTCGTCTTCGCTCTCCGCGAGGTAGTTCTCCCAGGCGGCCTTGTCCCAGATCTCCACCCGGGTGCTCGCGCCGATCACGACCAGGTCCCGGTCGAGGGCGGCGTACGACCTCAGGTGGGCCGGGATCGTCACCCGGCCCTGCTTGTCGGGCACCTCGTCGTGCGCGCTGGCGAAGAAGACCCGGCTGTAGGCCCGGGCCGCCTTGTGCGTCATCGGCTGCACGCGCAACTGCTCCGCGATCCGCTGGAACTCGGGCATCGGGAAGACGTAGAGGCAGCGCTCCTGCCCTTTGGTGATCACGACACCCCCCGCCAGCTCGTCCCGGAACTTCGCCGGAAGGATCAACCGGCCTTTGTCGTCGAGGCGCGGGGTGTGGGTGCCGAGAAACATCGGCCCAACCCCCTCGCCCTTGAGCGGCGTTCGCGGCGCCGCTGACCCCCCGGGCCGGTGGGCCCTCCCGGCCTCACCATCGCGCCCCACTCTACTCCACTTCCCTCCACCCGCAACCAGAAACGCCCGCGTGGCGCGCCCTTCCGCCGCGCGAAACCGCACGTCAGAGGGGGTGGAGCGGAGTGGGGGGCCGGACGGCCCGCCGGAGCCGGTCCGCTTTCCGACATAGATCGACTCCGTCCGGCTGAGCGTGGTCCGGCCACCCCGCCGGACCGCCCCGGCCGAACGGTTCGCCCTCGGCGGCGATCTGGTGGGCCCGCCGGTCCGGTAACCTCGCTCGGGTGACGGACGCGAAGATGCCCCTGCGGGCGAAGGTGGCCAGCTCGGTGTCGCGGACCGCCGCGGCGCTGTCGCGGGCCGCGGGCCGCGGCGACGGCTCGGTGATCGGCGGCTGGATCGGCCTGAAGATCGATCCCGACCTGCTGGCCCACCTGTCGGCCGGGCGCGCCATCGCCCTGGTCTCCGGCACCAACGGCAAGACCACCACCACCCGGCTCACCGCCGCGGCGGTCGGGGTGCTCGGCCGGGTCGCCACCAACTCCTTCGGCGCCAACATGCCGACCGGGCACACCTCCGCGCTGGCCAAGGCCGGCAGCACCCCCTACGCGGTGCTGGAGGTCGACGAGCACTACCTGGCCCAGGTGCTGGAGGCCACCGAGCCGCACGTGGTGGCGCTGCTCAACCTCTCCCGCGACCAGCTCGACCGGGCCAAGGAGGTCGCCATGATGGCGCAGCTCTGGCGCGCCGCACTGGTCCGGCACACCGACGTCCGCATCGTCGCCAACGCCGACGACCCGATGGTGGTGTGGGCCGCGACGCCGCCGCCCAACCACGACCACCGCATCGCCCCGCCGCAGGTCACCTGGTTCAGCGCCGGGCAGCGCTGGCACGACGACTCGTGGGTCTGCCCCGAGTGCGGCTCGACCATCCAGCGCTCCGGCGAGCAGTGGTGGTGCAGCGGCTGCCCGCTGCGCCGTCCCCAGCCGCAGTGGACGGTGGAGGACGACGGCGTGCTCGACCCGACCGGCGCCTGGCACAAGGTCAAGCTCCAGCTCCCCGGCAAGGTCAACCTCGGCAACGCCGCCACCGCGCTGGCCGTCGCCGCCGAGTTCGGCGTCCGGCCGGTGGACGCGGTGCTCCAGCTCGGCACCGTCACCTCCGTCGCCGGCCGCTACGCCCAGGTCGACCGGGACGGGCGCAACATCCGGCTGCTGCTGGCGAAGAACCCGGCCAGCTGGCTGGAGGCGTTCGACATGGCCGACGAGGCGCCGACCCTGCTCTCCATCAACGCCCGCGACCCCGACGGGCTCGACACCTCCTGGCTGTTCGACGTCGACTTCGCCCCGCTGCGCGGCCGGCAGGTGCTGATCACCGGCGACCGCGCGTACGACCTGGCGGTCCGGCTGGAGGTCAACGACGTGCCGTTCCAGCACGTGCGGACGTTCCACGACGCCGTCCGGGCGGTGCCTCCGGGCCGCCTGGAGGTCATCGCGAACTACACCGCGTTCCAGGACATCCGAGCGGAGTTGGACCGTGTCAACTGAGAGCCTGCGCATCGTCTGGATCTACCCCGACCTGCTCTCCACCTACGGCGACCGGGGCAACGCCCTGATCCTCGCCCGCCGGGCGCGGCAGCGCGGGTTCCCGGTCGAGGTCCTGGAGGTCCGCTCCGACCAGCGCCTCCCCGCCACCGCCGACATCTACCTCATCGGCGGCGGTGAGGACGGCCCGCAGGCGCTCGGCGCGCAACGGCTGCTCGCCGACGGCGGCCTGCACCGGGCCGTCGCCCAGGGCTCGGTCGTGTTCGGGGTCTGCGCCGGCTACCAACTCCTCGGCACGTCCTTCTTCGCCAAGGGCACCCGATGCGCCGGGCTGGAGCTGCTCGACCTCTCCTCCGACCGCGGGCCGACCCGGGCCGTCGGGGAGCTGGCCGGCGAGGTCGACCCGCGGCTGGGCGTACCGGCGCTGACCGGGTTCGAGAACCACGGCGGTCGCACCCACCTCGGCCCCGGGGTCTCCCCGCTGGCCCGGGTGACCGCCGGGGTCGGCAACGACGGCGCCACCGAGGGGGCGTGGCGGGGCAAGCTGCTCGGCACGTATTCGCACGGCCCGGCCCTGGCCCGCAACCCCGCCCTGGCGGACCTGCTGCTGCGCTGGGCCACCGGCGCGCACCAGCTCCCGCCGCTCGACGACACCTGGACGGACCGGCTCCGCGCCGAGCGCCGCGCCGCGGTGGCCGCCGCCGCCCGGGCATGAACCCGGCCGTCCGGCGGCTGCTGCGGCAGCGGTCGGCCGCCCGGTTCGCGCTGCTGCTGCTCCTGCTCGCCACGTTCGGGGCGGCGCTGCTCGTCGTCCCCCTGCCGGAGGTCGGGGAGCTGCCCCGGCTGGCCGACCGGCTGGGCGCCCTCGCCCCCGTGGCGGCGGTCGTCGGCGGGGCGCTGCTGCTGGTGGCGCTCGTCCCCCGGACCTTCATCACGCTCGCCTCGGGGGCGATCTTCGGCGCGCTGGAGGGCGCCACGTACGCGCTGGGCGCGGCGCTGCTGGCGGCGGCGCTGGGCTTCGCGGTCGGCCGCCTGCTCGGGCGGGAGTTCGTCGCCGAACGGGTGCGGGGCCGGCTGGCCCGGCTGGACGGCTGGTTCGCCCGGCAGAGCGTCCTCGGCGTGGTCACCGTACGGCTGCTGCCGATCGCGGGCTTCGGCCTGGTCAGCTACGGCTACGGCACCACCGGCGCCCGGGTGCTGCCGTTCCTGGCGGGCAGCGTGATCGCCTCCGTCCCCACCGCCTTCGGGTACGCGGCGGTGGGCGCGGCGGCCGCCTCCCCGGGCGACGTCAACTGGTTCGCCGCCGCGCCCGCCGCGCTCGGCCTGGTCGCCAGCGCGGTGCTGATCCGCCGCTGGTGGCGCGCCGAGCGGCAGCGCCGGCTCGCTCCGGGCTGAGGCCCGCCGTGCCGAGCCGACCCTCCCCCTCCCCCTCCCCCGACCCGGGCCGCCCCGACCGGCGCGGGGGCCAGGGCGAGGAGCGGCTGTCCGGGGGCTTCATCGCCGAGGTCGTCCGCGTCGGCGACACCGTCCGGCGTACGCCGCCGCAGAACGCCGACTTCGTCGCCGCGCTGCTGCGGCACCTCGAGCGGGTGGGCGCGGACGTCGCGCCCCGCCACCTCGGCACGGACGAGCGGGGCCGGCAGGTGCTCAGCCACGTCGACGGCCGGGTGCCGTGGCGGGACCGGGAGGACCCGGCGTACTTCGCCGACCCGGCGTTGACCGGGCTGGCGGCGCTGGTCCGGCGGCTGCACGACGCGTGCGCCGGCAGCGCGCTCGCCGGGGACGCCGAGACGGTCTGCCACCGCGACCTGTCCCCGAAGAACACGGTGTACCGCGACTCTTCCGCCGGCCCGCTGCCGGTGACACTGCTCGACTGGGACCTGGCCGGTCCCGGCCGGCGGATCGAGGACGTGGCCTTCGCCGCCTGGCACTGGGCGGAGCTGGGGCCGGGCGGCGACCCGGCGGAGCTGGGCCGGCGGGCCCGGGTGCTCTGCGACGCCTACGAGGCGGCCGGCCCGCGGCCGGTCGCGCTGCCCCGCGCCGACCTCGTGGACGTGATGCTCGACCAGCTCGACGGGACCTGGCGCGGCATCGCGGCCGGCGCGGACCGGGGCGAGGAGGCCATGCGGCGGCTCCGTGCGGCGGGCGCCGCCGACGCGGTACGCGGCTGGCACGACTGGCTGGCCGACCACCGCGAAACGGTGACGGCCGCACTGCGCTGACCGTCGCACGGCCCGGCGCGGACGATCATGGAGTTGTGGTGACCGGTTCGTCCCGGCCCCGGGACTTCGTCCCCCACCACAACTCCATGATCGACGCGCCCCGACCCGGGCGGACCCGGGAGCCGGGCGCCGGTCAGACGACGACGGAGACCGTGCGGCCCTTGACCACGATGACCTTGCGGGGCTCCCTGCCGGCCAGGGACGACGCGACCGCCTCCAGGGCCGCCGCGCGGACGGTCTCCTCGGACGCGTCGGCGGGGACCTCGACCCGGCCCCGCACCTTGCCGTTGATCTGCACCGGGTAGGTCACCGTCTCGGCCACCAGCAGCGCCGGGTCGGCGGTCGGGAAGTCCGCGTACGTCAGGGAGGTGTCGTGCCCCAGCCGACGCCACAGCTCCTCGGCGATGTGCGGGGCGAACGGCGCCACCATCAGCACCAGCGGTTCGGCCACCTCGCGCGGGGTCTCCGCCAGTCGGGTCAGCCCGTTGGTCAGCTCGATCAGCTTGGCGATGGCGGTGTTGAACCGGATCGCCTCCATGTCGCCGCGGACCCCGTCGATCACCTTGTGCAGCAGCCGCCGGGTCGCGGAGTCGGCGGGCGCGTCGGTGACCCGCAGCGCACCGGTCTGCTCGTCGACGACCGCCCGCCAGACCCGCTGCAGGAAGCGGTACGAGCCGACCACCGCCCGGGTCTCCCACGGGCGGGACACCTCCAGCGGGCCCATCGACATCTCGTAGACCCGGAAGGTGTCCGCGCCGTACGCGGCACACATCTCGTCCGGGGTGACCACGTTCTTCAGGGACTTGCCCATCTTGCCGTACTCGCGCTTGACGGCCGTGTCGCCCAGGTAGAAGCCGCCGTCGCGCTCGGTCACGTCCTCGGCCGGCACGTAGGCGCCCCGGGCGTCGGTGTACGCGTACGCCTGGATGTAGCCCTGGTTGAACAGCTTGCGGAACGGCTCGAACGACGAGACGTGGCCCAGGTCGTACAGCACCTTGTGCCAGAACCGGGCGTACAGCAGGTGCAGCACGGCGTGCTCGGCGCCGCCGACGTACAGGTCGGTGCCCCCGCAGTCGCCCTCGCCGCGCGGCCCCATCCAGTACCGCTCGTTCTCCGCGTCGACGAACCGCTCCGAGTTGGTCGGGTCCAGGTAACGCAGCTCGTACCAGCAGGAGCCGGCCCACTGCGGCATCACGTTGGTCTCGCGGGTGTAGCGCTTCGGACCGTCGCCCAGGTCCAGCTCCACCTCGACCCAGTCGCGCCGGCGCGACAGCGGGGTCTCCGGGTTGCTGTCGGCGTCCTCCGGGTCGAACGTGCGCGGCGAGAAGTCGTCCACCTCGGGCAGCTCGACCGGCAGCATCTCCTCCGGCAGCGCGATGGCGGCCCCGGTCTCGTCGTACACGATCGGGAACGGCTCGCCCCAGTAGCGCTGCCGGGAGAACAGCCAGTCGCGCAGCCGGTAGGTCACCGCGCCGGCGCCGTGCCCGTTGGCCTCCAGCCACTCGATGATCCGGGCCTTGGCGTCGGCGACCCCCAGGCCGTCCAGGTCCAGGCCGCGGTCGGGCGCGGCGCTGTTGACCGCCGGGCCGTCCCCGGTGTACGCCTTGCCGTCGAAGCCCTCCGCCGGCTGCACGGTGCGCACGATCGGCAGCTCGAAGACCTCGGCGAACGCCCAGTCCCGCTCGTCCTGGGCGGGCACCGCCATGATCGCGCCGGTGCCGTAGCCGGCCAGCACGTAGTCCGCGATGAAGATCGGGATCTGCGCGCCGTTCGCCGGGTTGGTGGCGTACGCCCCGACGAAGACGCCGGTCTTCTCCTTCGTGTCGGCCTGCCGCTCGACGTCGGTCTTGGCGGCCGCCGCCTTCCGGTACGCCTCCACGGCCGCCCGCGGGTTGGCGTGCCCGCCGGTCCAGGCGTCCTTCGTCCCCTCCGGCCAGGCGGCCGGCACCAGCGCGTCGACCAGCCCGTGCTCGGGCGCCAGCACCATGTAGGTCGCGCCGAAGATCGTGTCCGGCCGGGTGGTGAACACCCGGATCGGCTCCAGCGTGGTGGGGAAGTCGATGTGCGCGCCGGTGGAGCGGCCGATCCAGTTGCGCTGCATCAGCTTGATCGGCTCGGGCCAGTCCAGCGTGTCCAGGTCGTCCAGCAGCCGGTCGCCGTACGCGGTGATCCGCATCATCCACTGCTTCAGGTTGCGCTTGAAGACCGGGAAGTTGCCCCGCTCGGAGCGGCCGTCGGCGGTGACCTCCTCGTTGGCCAGCACGGTGCCCAGCCCGGGGCACCAGTTGACCGGCGCCTGCGACACGTACGCCAGCCGGTGGTCGTCGACGACGGCGCGCCGCTCGGCGACGGACAGCTCCGCCCACGCCCGGCCGTCGGGCGTGGGCCGGTTGCCGCCCTCGAACTCGGCGATCAGCTCGGCGATCGGGCGCGCCCGCTTCGCCTCCGTGTCGTACCAGGAGTTGAAGACCTGCAGGAAGATCCACTGGGTCCAGCGGTAGAAGTCCACGTCGATGGTGGCCACCGAGCGGCGCTCGTCGTGGGCCAGGCCCAGCCGGCGCAGCTGCGCCTTGTAGCGCTCGATGTTGGCCACGGTGGTGGTCCGGGGGTGGGTGCCGGTCTGCACCGCGTACTGCTCGGCGGGCAGGCCGAACGCGTCGAAGCCCATCGCGTGCAGCACGTTGCGCCCCGCCATCCGCTGGTAGCGGGCGAAGCAGTCGGTGCCGATGTAGCCCAGCGGGTGCCCGACGTGCAGGCCGGCGCCCGACGGGTACGGGAACATGTCCAGCACGTACAGCTTCTCCGCCCCGGACCGGGGGTGGCCGGGGTCGGCCAGCGGGCCGGTCGGGTTCGGGGCGTGGAAGGTGCCCTCCCGCGCCCAGACGTCCTGCCAGCGGTGCTCGATCTCCTCGGCCAGGGCCGCGGTGTACCGGAACGGGGGAATGTCGCCCGCCGCTGCTGCCTCACTCATGGCGTCTCCTCGCTTCGCTCGTCGCCGCCGGCCACGCCACGGCCGGGCTGGATGCTGACCTCGCTCGGCGTGGTCATGTCGGTATGGATCGGGTCTGCTCCCCCGGCGCGCCGTGCCGTCGGGGCCGGCGCCGGGGCCGACCGCCGGGGCGCCCGGCGGAGGGCACAAAAAAGCCCCTCGCGCAGGAGGGGCCGCCGTGCTGTCGCGCGTCAGCGCATCAGCACGGCCCGGTAAGGAGCAGGAAGAATCCGGCCATGACCGGGAGTGTACCCGCCGTCCGGTCCCGCACGCCGCCCGCTACCACCGGTCGGGACGCGGGCCCCGTCCGGGACGCCCCCGGGCGCGCCCTTCGTGATCATGGACGGCACCCGGAGCGACGGGCGGATCCCCCGACCCGGCGAATATTCAGGGCGTAACCGACGGTCCACCTGCGGGGGTCGGCGACAGCGACAAACATGGTTAGCCTGAGAGACCAGTGAGATTCCTGCGGCAGACGAGGCTCGGCGCCGCGAACCCAACGGCGGGTCCAGCTGCTCTATACAGAGCTGCCGTCCGGCGACGAGGAGGAGGCCCGTGACACAACAGACCTGGGACGAGGTGGGCGGCCTGTTGCCGCACGACGAGTTCCGCGCCGCCAGCGAAGCCATCGTCTCGAACATCGAGCAGGTCATCGAGGGCAAGACCGCCACCGTGCGGCTCGCCCTGGCGGTGCTGCTCGCCGAGGGGCACCTGCTCATCGAGGACGTGCCGGGTGTCGGCAAGACGAAGCTCGCCAAGGCCATGGCCCGCTCGATCGACTGCTCGGTGCGCCGCATCCAGTTCACCCCGGACCTGCTGCCCAGCGACGTCACCGGCGTCAGCGTCTACAACCAGGAGACGCACGACTTCGAGTTCCGTCCCGGCGCGGTCTTCGCCAACCTGGTCGTCGGCGACGAGATCAACCGCGCCTCGCCGAAGACCCAGTCCGCGCTGCTGGAGTGCATGGAGGAGCGGCAGGTCACGGTCGACGGCGTCACCTACCAGCTCCAGACGCCGTTCATGGTCGTCGCCACCCAGAACCCGATCGAGATGGAGGGCACCTACCCCCTCCCCGAGGCGCAGCGCGACCGGTTCACCGCCCGCATCGCCATGGGCTACCCCGACCCCAACGCCGAGCTGGCCATGCTCGACGGTCACGGCGCCACCGACCCGCTGGACGAGCTGCAACCGGTCTCCGACGCCAACACGGTGCGGCAGCTCATCGCGCACGTCCGGCAGGTGCACGTCGCCGACGCCGTCAAGCAGTACGCGATCGACCTGGTCACCGCGACCCGGGAGGCCCCCGACCTGCGCCTCGGCGCCTCCCCGCGAGCCACCCTCCAGCTGCTGCGCACCGCCCGCGCGGTCGCCGCCCTAGAGGGGCGGGACTACGTCCTCCCCGACGACCTGCAGGCGCTGGCCGTGCCGGTGCTCGCGCACCGGATCATCCCGACCGCCGACGCCCAGCTGGCCCGGCGCACCACCGACGCGATCGTCTCCGAGCTGGTGCACCGGCTGCCGCTGCCGCACGACCGCAAGCGCTCCCCGTACGACACCCGACCCACGGGCGAGGGCAACGGCCGAGCCCCCTACGAGCCGCGGAGGCGGTGACGTGCGAGACGGGCTGCGAGGGCTGACGACCCGCGGCCGATCGTTCCTGGCGGCCGCGGTCGCGGCCGCGATCTCGGCCGGCATCCTCGGCGAGAAGGACCTGCTCCGGGTGGCCGTGCTGCTGGCCGTCCTGCCGCTGCTCGCCGCCGCCTACGTGGGGCGCAGCCGCTACAAGCTGGCCTGCAACCGGTCGCTGGACCCGCACCGCGCGCCCGTCGGGGCGAGTTCCCGGGTGGTGCTGCGGTTGCAGAACCTGTCCCGGCTGCCCACCGGCACCCTGCTGCTAGAGGACCGGCTGCCGTACGCGCTGGGCAGCCGGCCGCGGGTGGTGCTGGAGCGGCTCGGCGCCCACCAGGCCAGCTCGGTGGCGTACACGGTGCGGGCCGACGTGCGGGGTCGCTACGAGGTGGGCCCGCTGGTGGTCCGGATGACCGACCCGTTCGGGCTGTGCGAGCTCAGCCGCGCCTTCCCGAGCACGGACCACCTGACCGTCATCCCGCAGGTCACCCCGCTGCCCTCGGTACGCCTGCCCGGCGAGTACGCCGGCAGCGGCGACAGCCGGGCCCGCTCGGTCGCCGTGCACGGCGAGGACGACGCCGCCACCCGGGAGTACCGGATGGGCGACGACCTGCGCCGGGTGCACTGGAAGTCGACCGCCCGCACCGGCGAGCTGATGGTGCGCCGGGAGGAGCAGCCGTGGGAGAGCCGGGCGACCGTCGTGCTGGACACCCGTGCGTACGGCCACCGGGGCGACGGGCCGACGGCCTCCTTCGAGTGGGCGGTCTCCGCCGCCGCGAGCATCGCGGTGCACCTGCGGCAGGCCGGCTACAAGCTGCGCCTGGTCACCGGCTCGGGAGCCGACGTCGACGCCTCCGAGGCCGCCGGCGACGGGCTGCTCCTCGACCAGCTCGCCGAGGTCGGGCTCGACAAGAACGTCGAGCTCACCACGCTGGTGCAGCGGGTCCGGCAGCGGGCGGACGGCGGCCTGATCATCGGCCTGTTCGGCTCGCTGGGCACGGCCGAGGCCGAGCTGCTGGCCGGGCTGCGGGGCAACGGCGCGACCTGCGTCGGTTTCCTGCTCGACAGCTCCACCTGGCTCAACCTGCCCGCCAAGGCGCGGGCCGAGGCCGACCACGCGCACAGCGCCGCCGCCCTCGCCCTGCTGCAGAGCGGCTGGCGGGTGATCGGGGTCGACCACGGCGCCCGGTTGCCGGCGTTGTGGCCGCAGGCGGCCCGCGGTTCGCAGGGCTTCGCCCTGCGGGCGGCGATGGCCGAGACGGTGGCCGGCGGCGTGCGATGAACGGAAGGGGCCCCTCATGATCGCCCACCGGAACCTCGGCTTCGTGGCCGCCGCGGCGACGCTGCTCGCCGCGGCGCCGCTGTCGGCCATCTTCGAACGCTGGACGTGGCTGATCCAGGCCACCATCGCGGTGGCCGTGGTCGCGGCCGCGGCCGCGCTCGCCCGGTTGGCACGGGTGCCGCTCTGGGGGCAGGTGCTCGGCATGCTGGCCGGCCTGACGCTGGCCCTGACCTGGCTCTTCCCCGGCGGCACGGAGTTGCTCGCCTTCCTGCCCACGCCGGCGACCTTCGCGCACTTCGGCGACCTGTTCAGCGGGTCGCTGGAGGACATGCGCTCCTACGGCGTCGAGGTGCCCGACACCGATCCGCTGCTGTTCATCACCGTGCTGGGGATCGGCGGCGTGGCGGTGGTGGTCGACGTGCTCGCCGTCGGGCTGCGCCGGCCGGCGCTGGCCGGCCTTCCCATGCTGGCCATCTACTCCGTGCCCGTCGCGGTCTACGTCGACAGCATCCCGCCGGTGCCGTTCGTCGTCGGCGCCGCCGGCTACCTCTGGCTGCTGGTGACCGACAACGTCGACCGGGTCCGCCGGTTCGGCCGGCGGTTCACCGGCGACGGCCGCGACGTCGACGTCTGGGAGTCCTCGCCGCTGGCCGCCGCCGGCCGACGGCTCGCGGTGGTCGGCGTGGCGCTGGCCGTGGCGCTGCCGCTGGCCGTGCCGGGGATGACCGGCGGGCTGCTCGACACCCTGACCTCCGGCTCCGGCGCCGGCAACGGCAGCGGGCGCCCCGGGCAGGGCGGGGCCCCGGGCCGGATCGACCTGTTCGCGGCGCTGAGCGGGCAGCTCAACCAGTCCGAGGTGGCCGACCTGGTCAAGGTCACCACCAACGAACCCAGCCCGTTCTACCTGCGCTTCGGCGTCGCCGACGAGCTCAAGTCGAGCGGCTTCGACGTGGGCAACCCCCGGGGCCGCTCCGTCGAGAACCTGCCCACACCGTCCGGCGGGGGCGTCGAACAGCGGACGTACCGGGCCACCGTCGAGGTCACGAAGAACCTCACCATGCCGCTGCTGCCGGTCTACACCGACCCGGTGCGCACCGAGGACCTGAACGGCAACTGGTTGTACGACCCGAACCTGCAGGTGATCTTCTCCAACCGCGACAACTCCCGCGGCAAGCGCTACGCGTTCGACTACGTGCGCTCGACGTACACCCCCGAGGCGCTGCGGCGGGCGCGACCGCTGCCGTCGGACCACCCGGTGCGGCGCGCGCACCCGGCGCCACCGCCGATTTCCGAGGTGGAGGAGCTGGTCCGCACCCTGGTGGCGGACAAGGACACCGAGTACGACAAGGTCCGCGGGATCTACGACTACTTCTCCGCCGACAACGGCTTCACGTACTCGCTGAGCACCAAGGGCGGCATCAGCGGCCAGGAGATCGTCGACTTCCTCAACAACAAGGTCGGCTTCTGCCAGCAGTACGCCGCCTCGATGGCGTGGCTGGTCCGGGCCGCCGGGATCCCGGCCCGGGTGGCGTTCGGGTTCACCAATGGCAGCAACTCCAGCGGCGGCACCTACACGCTGACCAACCGGAACCTGCACGCCTGGACGGAGGTCTACTTCAACGGCGTCGGCTGGGTGCCGTTCGACGCGACCCCCGCGATCGGCGTGCCGGGCTCGACCCGGTCGGCCTGGGCCCCCGACATCGACGCCACCGAGGACGACGCGCCGGCCCCGGGCCCGTCGGCCCCTGTCGGCGAGAGCGACCCGTCGGCGGGCCCGGCGGGCCCCGAGGGCCCCGAGGAGGACCCCGACACCGGCCTGGCCATCGGCGCGGCGGCCCCGGCCGAGCAGGCCCCCGTCTGGCCCTGGTACGCGGCCGGCGCGGTGCTCCTCCTGCTGGCCCTGCTCGCCCTGCCGGCGCTGCGCCGGCTGGCCCTGCGGAGGCGGCGCAGCGGCCCGGCGACGCCGGCCCCGACCGCCGTACGGGCGAGGGAGGCCGGCGACGCGCCCACCGACGGGCAGCGCATGGTGGTCCTGGTGGACGCCGAGCGGGCCCGGGCGGACGCGCACGCCGCCTGGGACGAGCTGCTCGACACGCTGGTGGACTACCGGGTGCGGGTGGACCGGACGGAGACGCCGCGGGCCACGGCCGACCGGCTGTCCCGGGAGGCGCTGGCCGCCGACGCCGAGGCCACCACGGCGGTACGGCTGCTCGGCCGCGCCGAGGAGCGCGCCCGCTACGCGCGCGACCCGCTCACCGGCGAGCACCTCCCGCCGGCCCTGCGCACCATCCGTGGCGCGCTCGCCGCGCGGGCCGACCGGCGTACCCGCCTGGTGGCGGCGGTGCTGCCGCCCTCGGTGCTGCTGCGCTGGCGACTGGCCACGGCCGACGCGTCGTCCCGGCTGCTGGCGGCGGGCGCGCGCGCCCGCTCCCGACTGCTGCGCTGGAGCCCGCGCCGCCTGCTGGCCGACCGCATGGCCCGCTGACCCGCACGGCCCCACTCGGACGGGCCGGCAGCGGCGACCTCGCCGCTCCCGGCCCGTTCCCGAACGTCGGAGGGTGCCCGGGCGGGCCCAGGGGCGCGCGGAAACGCCTCAGGTCGCCGGGCGCGCCGGCGACGCGGTTCGTCGTCGCGGTGGGGTGACCCGCCTCAGCGGCGGGCCGGGCTCAGCGGTGCCCCTCCGGGCGCTGCCGCCACCGGTCCTCCATCCGGTCGAGGATCGAGGGCCGCCGACCCGTACGACCGCGGGGGCGGCGACGACTCGTCGTGCCTCCCACGACGTGCAGGTCAGGTGACTGCGCCCGACGATGCGACTGCACCGCGAACGCGGCCGAGGCCAGCATGACGACAAAACCCGCCACTGCCAGCGGCGGAGTCTTGATCACCGCGCCATAGACCAACAGGGCCAGCCCAGCGATGATCACGCCGGCAGCGACGAGCAGGCGACGCCGCGCGTGGAAACGCGGATCGCTGGCGCGCACGGCCGAGGCGAATTTGGGGTCCTCGGCAAGCGACCGCTCGATCTGCTCGAACAGCCGCTGCTCGTGCTCCGAGAGCGGCACGGCACTCCTCCCCGGTCACGTGGGTCGGCCCGGTCGGGCCGACAGACCGTGGCAGCCAACCGGCTGCTTACCCGCAAGTCTACGAGGGCCCTCGCGCGTCGGAAAGCGGGACGACCTACGGCCGGGGTGGATTTTCATTTCGTCGCCCGTCCCGGACCCCGAGCAGACTGGCCGGACCTATGACGGACCGCCCGAAACGGGCAGCCGCGGCGTCGGCGGCAGCTTCCGCCTCCCGCCAGCCCCGTTCGGGCGCGCCGAGGGCGAGCTGCCGCGGGGTCTCCTGCGCCGGGGCGAGGCCCTCGACCCGGACGCCGACCAGGCGGATGCGCTCGCCCGGGTCGAGGGCGGCGTAGAGCGCCCAGACCGTGTCGAAGATCTCCCGGGCGACGTCGGTCGGCACACCCGACGTGCGCGACCGGTTGACGGTGCGGAAGTCGGCCAGCCGCACCTTCAGCGAGACCGTCCGCCCGACCTGCCCGGCCCGGCGCAGCCGGGCGCCCACCTTCTCGGCGAGGGCGAGCAGCGCCCGGCGGATCTCCAGGGGATCGGCCACGTCGGCGTCGAAGGTCACCTCCGCGCCGATCGACTTCTCGACCTGCTCGGGGCTGACCCGGCGCGGGTCCCGCCCCCAGGCCAGCTCGTGCAGGTGCGTCGCGGACGCCTCGCCGAGCGCCTTGCGCAGCATGCCGACCGGCGCCTCGGCGAGGTCGCCGATGGTGGCCAGGCCGAGCCGACGCAGCGTCTCGGCGGACCGTTCCCCCACCCCCCACAGCGCCGACACCGGCAGCGGGTGCAGGAAGTCGAGCACCCGGGCGGCCGGGACGACGAGCAGCCCGTCGGGCTTGGCGCGGGTCGAGCCGAGCTTGGCCACGAACTTGCTCGGCGCGACCCCTACCGAACAGGTCAGCCCCTGCTCCCCGGCGACGCGCTCGCGGATCCGCCGGGCGATGGCGGCCGGGGAGCCGAAGAGCCGCCGGGCCCCGGCCACGTCGAGGAACGCCTCGTCGAGCGAGAGCGGCTCCACCAGCGGGGTGACGTCCCGGAAGATCTGCATGACCGCCCGGGAGGCCGCCGAGTACTGCGCGAAGTCCGGCGGGAGGTAGACCGCGTGCGGGCAGAGCGCGCGGGCCCGCGCGGTGGGCATGGCGCTGCGGACGCCGTAGCGCCGGGCCTCGTAGCTGGCGGAGCTGACCACCCCGCGCGGGCCGACCCCGCCGACCACGACGGCCCGGCCGCGCAGTTCCGGCCGGCGGCGGACCTCGACCGAGGCGAAGAACGCGTCCATGTCGACGTGCAGGATCGGGCAGCCGGAGTCGTCGGCGTCCGGCCCGAACCGGGGATCGCCGCCCCGGGGCAACGACTGGCTGCGACCCATCCCCGCAGGTTAGCGGGCACCTCCGACATGCCGTCCGGACGGCCGGCGGCGCGGTGCGTCGCCGGCCGTCCGGGCGGCCCGTGCCGTCAGCCCCGGTCGGCGGACGGGGTTCCCGGGGGTACGCGCCGCAGGGCGACGGCGCTGACGAGCGCCCCGACGAGCAGGATCGCCGCGCCGACGACCGCGGTGGCCGTGAACCCGTCGGTGAAGGCGGCGAAGGCCCGGTCGCGCAGCACCCCGGCCACCTCGGCCGGGACCTGGCCGGCCACGGCGAGGGCGCCGCCGACCGTGTCGGTCGCGGTGTGGACCAGGTCGTCGCCGAGCCCGGCCGGCACCTCGGTGTCCATCCGGGCCCGGTAGATGCCGGCGGAGATGCTGCCCAGCACGGCGATGCCGAGCGCGCCACCGAACTCCGTGCTCGTCTCGGAGATCGCCGAGGCGGCCCCCGCCCGCTCGGGCGGCGCCGTGGTGAGGACGAGCGAGGTCGCCAGGGTGCTGGTCATCCCGACGCCGAGGGTGAGCAGCCCGTAGCTCGCGATCAGCCACCAGACCGGCGCGTCGACCCGCATGGTGCTGACGAGCAGGAAGCCGCCGGCGGCGACGACGAGCCCCGCGGCGACGAGGATCGCGGGCCGGGTCCTCGGGGCGAGCGCGGACGCGAGGGCGACGCCGACGACGCTGCCCACGATGGTCGGGAGCATCCAGAGCGCGGCGTCGAACGGGCTGAGGCCGAGCACCGTCTGGAGGAACGTGACCGCGAGCAGGCCCATGCCCGCGCTCGCGAAGGCGATCGCCGTGTTCGCGCCGATGGCGGCGGAGAAGGAGCTGGCGGCGAAGAGCCGCACGTCGATCATCGGGTGCTCGCTGCGGCGCTGCCGACGGACGAAGAGGGCGCCCACGGCGAGACCGACGAGGAGGGTCACCAGCGACAGCGGATCGGGGCCCTCCTCGGCGACACGCTTGACGGCGTAGATGACCGGCAGCACCGCCCCCAGGGAGAGCAGGGAGCTGAGCGGGTCGAACCGGCCCGGGTGCGGGTCCTTCGACTCGCGCAGCAGGAACGGCCCGACGGCGAGCAGCAGGAGCATGACGGGGACGTTGATGACGAACACGGAGCCCCACCAGAACCGCTCCAGCAGGAAGCCGCCGACGATCGGGCCGATCGCGATGCCGCCGGTGAAGCCGGCCGTCCAGACCCCGACCGCGGTACGCCGCTGGTCCTCGTCGGCGAACATGCCGCGGATGAGGGAGAGCGTCGACGGCGCGAGGGTGGCCCCGCCCAGGCCGAGCAGGGCCCGGGCGGCGATGAGCAACTCCGGGGTGGTGGCGAACGCGGCCAGGAGGGACGCCGCGCCGAACGCGGCGGCGCCGACGAGCAGGAGCCGGCGGCGCCCGACGCGGTCGCCGAGGCTGCCCATGGTCACCAGCAGACCGGCCATCACGAAGCCGTAGATGTCCATGATCCACAGGTACTGGCCGGTACTCGGTTCGAGTTCGGCGCTGATCCAGGGTGCGGCCATGAACAGGACGGAGAGGTCCATGGAGGCGAGGAGGGCGGGGATCACGAGGGCGACGAGGCCGAGCCACTCGCGACCACGGGCACGGGAAGGAACAGGGGTGGTCACGCAGCGAACCGTACAGGCGTACAAGACATTTGTACAAGACGCTTGTACAAGACGGACGTTCAAGAGGCCACTACACTGCCGGCATGGGACAGCGAGAGGAACTGCTGGCGGGGGCGAAGCGGTGCCTGGTGGAGAAGGGCTACGCCCACACCACGGCCCGCGACATCGTGGCGGTGACCGGTGCCCACCTCGGCTCCATCGGCTACCACTTCGGCAGCAAGGACGCCCTGCTGAACGCCGCCATCCTGGAGACGTTCGACGCCTGGGGGGACGCGATCGCCGCGGCCGTCGTGGCCGAACCCGGCGGCGCACCGCTGGAGCGCCTCCGCCGGTTCCTCCACGGGGTGTTCGAGATGGCGCGCGAGCAGCGGGAGGTCCTGGTGGCGAGCGTGCAGGCGTACGCCCAGGCGGAGTTCGCACCCGAGGTGCGTGACCAGCTCGCGGCCGGCTACGCCGCCAGCCGGCAGGAGCTCGCCGCGCTGACGCTCGACGTGGCGCCGGCGGAGATCTCGCCGGAGCAGGCGCGCCGCTACGGTTCGCTCGCCCTGGCGCTCATCAACGGCGCCATGCTCCAGTGGCTGCTCGATCCCGCGTCGGCGCCCACCGCCGACGACCTCGTGCGGGCGATCGAGGGGCTCTCCGGGCGCGGGCGGTGACGGCGGCAGGCCCCGTCCGCGCCTGACCGCGCCGTCCCGGCGGGCGTTCCGCTCCGCGAGACGCCGCCCACCGGCGGGACGGCCGGCCGCCCGGCCGTCAGCCGCGTACGACCAGCAGCGGGATGGTCATCTCGGCCGCGGTGTCCGCCCCGTGGTACGCGACCAGCCGCGACACCATCGGCGGCTCGGACCGGGAGGCCGTCACCGCGTACGTGGCGTTGCAGACGACCACCACGTCGCCGATGCGGAGCAGGTGCTCCTCCGGCACCGGGCCGAACCAGCCGGAGGCCACCACCTCCTCGCGGGTGCGGACCCGGGCCGCGGGGCCGAGCACCGCCGTCCAGGCGGCCACGACGTCGTCCCGGGCCCCGGGCGTGACGTGCAGGTAGCGGACCCGGGGCTCGCCGGCGACCACCGCCACCCCGGCGCGCAGCCGGGGATCGGTGTCCAGGTCGACGCGGTGCCCGGCCGGCACGTCGAGCTGGCCGTGGTCGGCGGTGACCAGCAGCGCGGCGTCGGGCGGCAACCCGTCGACGAGCCGGGTGAGCAGCCGGTCCACCTCCGCCGCGGCGATCCGCCAGGGCGCCGAGTCGACGCCGCTGAGGTGGCCGTGCCGGTCCAGGTCCGGGTGGTAGCCGGAGACCAGGGTGGGCCCCGGCCCGGCGGCCAGGGCGGTGAGCATCCGCGCGGCGAGCGCGTCGACGCCGGCCGCGCCGCGGTAGTCGCCGCCCCGGTTGGCGGCCACCGTCAGCCCGCTGCCGCCGAACTCCGGCCGGCTCACCACCGTCACCGCGACGCCGGCCGCCCGGGCCCGTTCGAGCTGGGTGCGGACGGGCTGCCAGCGCCGCGGCTCCGGGTCGGCCGCCCACTCGATGTGGTTGAGCACCCGGTCGGTGCCCGGCACCCGCAGGGTGAAGCCGAGCACGCCGTGCGCCCCGGGCGCGGCACCGGTGCCCAGCGTCACCAGGCTGGTCGGCGTGGTGGACGGGAAGCCGGAGGTCAGCGGCCGGCCCACGGTCGCGGCGAGCCCGGCCAGGGCCGGCGCGTACGGCGCGGCGGTCGGGATCTGGTGCCAGCCGAGGCCGTCCACCAGCAGCACCGCCACCCGGCGCACCCCGGCCAGCGCGACGCCCAGCCCGAGCGGGTCGGTGGCGCCGGGCACGCCGAGCACGGCGAGCGCGCTGGGCAGCACGTCGGCGAGGCTGCCGCCGCCGTAGCGCGGCCCGACGATCTCCAGCGGGTCGGTCACGGGCGCCGGGCGAACAGGTGCAACTGTGCGGCGAGGTCCCGCCAGGGGGCCCGCGCGGCGAGCGCCCGCTCCAGCTCCACCAGGGCGGCCGGCTGACCGTCCGCGACGGCGGCCGGGAGGAGGTCGGCGAGCACGCGTACGCCGTGGATCTCCTCGACCACGAGCCCGGCGGCGCCGAGCAGCGCGGCGGCGGTCTCGGCGTCGTAGCGCCGGCGCAGCGTGTCCCGGGCGCCCGCGGTGCCGGCCGGGTCGGCGGCCAGCGCGGCGGCGACGTCCAGGTGCCCGTTCATCGCCCGGCCGAGCACCGCGGCGGCCCGGCCGGCGACCAGCACGCTCGCGGCGCCGCCCGGGCGCAGCACGGCGGCCAGCGCGGCCACCACCGGCGCCGGATCGTCGACCACCTCCAGGACCGCGTGGCAGAGCACCAGGTCGGCGCTGCCCGGCTCGACCAGCCCGGCGAGCGCGTCGCCGTCGCCCTGCACGGCGCGGACCCGCTCGGCGACGCCGGCCTCGGCGGCCCGGCGGGTCAGCGCGGCGAGCGCGTCGGGACTGGCGTCGACCACGGTCACCCGGTGCCCGGCCTGGGCGAGCGGGACGGCGAAGCCGCCGGTGCCGCCGCCGACGTCGAGCACGGTCAGCGCGGCGTCGCCACGGCGCTCCAGCTCGGCGCGCAGCACCGACCAGATCACGGCGGTACGGGGGGTCAGTGGCGGCCCGGCGAGCCGGCCTGGGGTCTGCTCCACCCGGTCGAGCCTAGTCACCCGGTCCAGCCCCGACGGGGACCGCCCGGGGCGGCGGTCAGGACTCGCCGGTGGCGCCGTCCTCCTCGGCCCGCGACCGCAGGGCGTTGGCCACCGGGCCCTCGGTGATCTCGTACTCGCGCGGTTCGGTGTGGTGCGCCGGGGTCCAGCCGGCGTTGAGCCGGGTCCGCCGGGAGTTGGCCACTCCGCCGTTGTATCCGTGATTCCCCGTCATCGGTTCATTCCCCCTCGTGCCACGCGGGCCGCTCTGCCCGCGCGAGCAGGAGTCTCCCGCCATCGGCGGCGAAAAACCGTAATGTGGATCACTGTCGTCAACGGAAATCGCGCGATGCCGGGCTGACCGGCGGCTCGATGGGGTCCAGCCGGTCGGCGGTGAGGTTGGTGACTCCCTCGTGCCGCTGCAACCGGCCGCGCACCACCAGCGCCGCGCTGGTGCGGGCGACTCGACGGTAACGCTGCCAGAGCCCCGGGGAGCAAGTGACATTGAGCATCCCCGTCTCGTCCTCCAGGTTGAGGAAGGTGACCCCGCCGGCGGTCGCGGGGCGCTGCCGGTGGGTGACGATCCCGCCGACCCGGATCCGCCGACCCGGCTCCACCCGGCCGAGCCGGGCGATCGGCACCGCGCCGAGGGCGTCGAGCTGCGGGCGGATGAAGCGGGCCGGGTGGCTCTCCGGCGACAGCCCGGTCGCCCACACGTCGGCGACCAGCCGGTCCACCGCCTCCATGCCGGGCAGGGTGGGCGCGGCCGCGCCGGTCACCGTGCCGGGCAGGCGGCCCGGCCGGTCCTGGGCCGCCGCGCCGGCCGCCCAGAGGGCCTGCCGCCGGGACAGCCCGAAACAGGCGAAGGCGTCCGCGGTGGCCAGCGCCTCCAGCTGCGCGGCGGTGAGACCCACGCGCCGGGCCAGGTCCGCCATGTCGCGGTACGGCCCGTGCGCCGTCCGCTCCGTCTCGATCCGCTCGGCCACCTCGTCGCCGAGGGTACGCACGGCGGAGAGCCCGAGCCGGACGGCCGGGCCGCCCAGCCCCCAGGCGTGCGGCGGCTCCCCCGGCGCGCTGCCCCAGCGGGTCTGCGGGGTGGACTCCAGCACCGCCCTGGCGCCGCTGGCGTTGACGTCCGGCCGGCGGACCTCGACGCCGTGCCGGCGGGCGTCGTCGACCAGGGTCTGCGGGGAGTAGAAGCCCATCGGCTGGGCGTTGAGCAGCGCGGCCAGGAACGGGCCCGGGTGGTAGCGCTTGAGCCAGGAGCTGGCGTAGACCAGGTAGGCGAAGCTCATCGCGTGGCTCTCCGGGAAGCCGTAGCTGGCGAACGCGGTGAGCTTGCGGTAGACGTCGTCGGCCAGCTCGCCGGTGATGCCCCGCTCGGCCATCCCGGCGTAGAGCCGGTCGGCGATCTGCGCCATCCGCTCCACCGAGCGCTTGGACCCCATCGCCCGGCGCAGCTGGTCGGCCCCGGCCGCGTCGAAGCCGGCCAGGTCGATCGCGAGCTGCATGAGCTGCTCCTGGAACAGCGGCACGCCGAGGGTCTTCTCCAGCGCGTTGCGCATCAGCGGGTGCGGGAAGGTCACCGGCTCCTGACCGTTCTTGCGCCGGATGTACGGGTGCACCGAGCCACCCTGGATCGGGCCGGGCCGGATCAGCGCCACCTCGACCACCAGGTCGTAGAACTCGCGGGGCTTCAGCCGGGGCAGGGTGGCCATCTGGGCGCGGCTCTCCACCTGGAACACCCCGACGGAGTCGGCCCGGCAGAGCATGTCGTAGACCTCCGGGTCGTCCAGCGTCATGTCGCCCAGGTCGAGGGTCATCCCGATCATGTCGTAGCCGTAGTGCAGCGCGGAGAGCATGCCGAGCCCGAGCAGGTCGAACTTCACCAGGCCGACGGCGGCGCAGTCGTCCTTGTCCCACTGGAGCACGCTGCGGCCCGGCATCCGCCCCCACTCCACCGGGCAGACCTCGATCACCGGCCGGTCGCAGATCACCATGCCGCCGGAGTGGATGCCCAGGTGCCGGGGGAAGGTCTGGAGCTCGTTCGCGTACGCGACCACCTGCTCGGGGATGTCCTCGACGTCCACCGACGCGACCGCGCCCCACCGGTCGCTCTGCTTGCTCCAGGCGTCCTGCTGGCCGGGCGAGAAGCCGAACGCCTTGGCCACGTCCCGCACCGCCGAGCGGGGCCGGTAGGAGATGACGTTGGCGACCTGGGCGGTGTGCTCCCGGCCGTACCGGGCGTAGACGTGCTGGATGACCTCCTCCCGGCGGTCGGACTCGATGTCCACGTCGATGTCGGGCGGGCCGTCGCGCTCCGGGGCGAGGAACCGCTCGAAGAGCAGCCGGTGCCGGACCGCGTCCACGTTGGTGATCCGCAACGCGTAGCAGACCGCCGAGTTGGCCGCCGAGCCCCGGCCCTGGCAGTAGATGTCCTGCTCGCGGCAGAACGCGACGATGTCGTAGACCACCAGGAAGTAACCGGGGAAACCCAGCTCCTCGATCATGTTCAGCTCGTGGTCGAGCTGCGCGTACGCCCTCGGGTGCGCCTCCCGGGGGCCGTAGCGCTCCCGCGCCCCCCGCTCGGTCAGGTGGCGCAGCCAGCTCATCTCGGTGTGCCCCGGCGGCACCGGGTACGCCGGCAGCCGTGGCGCGACGAGCTGGAGGTCGAAGGCGAGCTCGGCCCCGAACTCGGCGGCCCGGGCCACCGACCCCGGGTACGCGGCGAACCGGGCCGCCATCTCCGCACCGCTGCGCAGGTGGGCGGTGCCGGCCGCGGGCAGCCACCCGTCGATCTCGTCCAGGCTGCGCCGGGCCCGTACGGCGGCGACGGTGGTGGCCAGCCGGCGGCGGCCCGGGGTGGCGTAGTGCACGTTGTTGGTGGCCACCGTGGGCAGGCCGGCCGCCGCCGCCAGCTCGGCGAGCGCGTCGTTGCGGTCGGCGTCGACCGGGTGCCCGTGGTCGGTCAGCTCCACCGCCACCGTCTCCGCGCCGAAGAGGGTGGTCAGCCGGTCCAGCTCGCGGGCCGCCGCGTCCACCCCCTCGGTGAGCAGCGCCGCCGGCACGTGCCCCTTGCGGCAGCCGGTGAGCACCAGCACGTGGTCGCGCAGCTCCGCGGCGACCTCCTCCAGCTCGCCGTAGACCGGGCGGCCCTTCTCGCCGCCGCGCAGCTGGGCGCGGGCGATGGTCGAGGCGAGCCGGGCGTACCCCTCGTGGCCGTGGGCCAGGAGCAGCAGGTGCCGCCCGAGCGGGTCGGGCTCGCCGTTCTGTGGGCCGGGCAGGTCCAGGGAGAGCTCGGCGCCGAAGATCGTCGGCAGGTGCAGCGCGCGGGCCGCCTCGGCGAAGCGCACCACCCCGTAGAAGCCGTCGTGGTCGGTGACGGCGAGCGCGGTGAGCCCCAGCCGGGCGGCCTCCTCGGCCAGCTCCTCGGGGTGGCTGGCGCCGTCGAGGAAGCTGAAGTTGGTGTGGGCGTGCAGTTCGGCGTACGGCACCACGCCGTCGGGGCGGGTCAGCTCCGGCGGCTGGTAGTGCTCCCGCTTGCGGCTCCAGACGGGAGAGTCGCCGCCGTCGGCGTCCACGGCCAGCGGGTCGACCACGTGCAGGTGCCGCTCGTCACGCGACCGGCCGCCCTGCCCGCCGGCCCGGGGTTTCCGGCCGGAGAGCACGCGTTCCAGCTCCGACCAGGGCAGCTTCGGGTTGTGGAAGCTCATCGGGGCCCCGCCGGGTCGACGTCGCGTCGCCGCCGCTCGGCGGCGACGCCCGAAGTCGGCCGGGCGCCCGCAGTCGGCCGGGCGCCCTCAGTCATAGATCGCCTCCACCAGCCAGTGCCCGGCCTCCACCGCGAGCAGCAGGGCCGTGCCGTCGGCCAGGCAGACCTGGAACCGGGCCCGGCGGCGGGCCTCGGCCGGCGCCCACCAGCGCTCGTCGACCGGCCACGGGCCGGCCCAGCCGACGATCTCGGCCGGCCGCGCGGTGCCCACGGTCAGCCGGGCCGGCGCGGCGCTGACCTGGAGCCGCGCGCTGACCACGACCGGCTCGCCGGCGGCGTCGTGCACGGCCGCGGCGAGCGGGTCGGGCAGCACCACCGCCGGCGCGGGCGGCGGCAGCCGGCCCGGCCACGGCGGTTCGCCCGACCGCGCCGACGGGCGGCCCGACAGCGGCGACCGGTCCGGCGGCGGCGACAGCCGGTCCGGCAGGGGCGACTGACCCGGCCGGTCCGACGGCCCGGCCGGCAGGGGCGGTGGGCCGGGGCGGGCCGGCAGGCGTTCGTCCCCCCACGGCACCAGGCGCACCTGGTCGGCGGGCGAACGGCCGCCGCCGAGCACCGCGGTGACCACGGCCTCGGGGCCGAGGATGCCCTGCACCCTGCTCAGGGCCCGGTGCGCCCGCTCCCGCTCCTCGCCGGCCTCCCCCCACAGGCCGGGTTGCAGGCCGGCCTGGGCGATCACCCCGTCGGGGACCAACCGCAGCCGGATGATGCCCGCCGTCGGCCGGGCCGGGCGGGCGGCGCCCCGGCCGACGCCACCGGACAGCCAGCCGTCGAGCTGCCAGCGCACCCGGTCCGCGATGGCGGCCGAGCTGAGCAGCCCGTCGTGCCGCCAGACCCGGTGCAGCTCCTGGCCGTGCGCGGTGACTGCCTCGATGCCGAGGCGGGTGCAGGCCAGCCCGTGCGCGGCGAGCCGGTCGTGCAGCCGCTCGGCCAGCGCCCGGGCGGCGAAGGCCGCCGTGTCGACCCGGTCGAGCGGCTCGTCGTGGTCGGCGGTGACCGCGAGGTCGGCCGGGGGCTGCCGGACGGCGAGCGGACGGTGGTCCCGCCCGGCGGCCAGCCGGTGGGCGAGCGCGCCGTCGAAGCCGAACCGGGCCAGCACGTCGCCGGCGGGCAGCGCGGCGAAGTCACCCAGGGTGCGTACGCCGAGCCGGCGCAGCAGGTCGGTCAGGGCCGGCCGGCCGAGCGCCTCGACCGGCAGGTCGGCGAGGAACCGCGGTGTCGCGCCGGGCGGGACGACCTGCCCGGCGCGGGCGGCCAGCCCGGCGGCGAAGACCCCGTCGGCGATGCCGACCTGGCTCTCCACCGCGCACGCCTGGGCGACGTGCTCGACGATCCGCTCGGCGGCCGCCTCCTCTCCCCCCAGGTAGCGGCTCGGCCCCCGGGCCGCCACCGCACACGCGCCGGGACGCACCACCTCGACGCCCGCGACCAGCTCCTCGACCGCGGCGACCACCGGCTCGAACGCCCGGGCGTCCCGCCCCGGGTCGTACTCGACGACGGTGAGCTGCGGGCAGCGCCCCTGCGCCTCCCGTTTGCGCAGCCCCCGGCGCACCCCCTCGGCGCGCGCCCGCTCCGAGCAGGCGACCACCCGGTTGGCGTGCAGCACGGCGACCGGGCCGGTGGCGGGCACCCCGTCGACGATCTCGGCGGCGAGCACCGGCCAGTCCGGGCACCAGAGCAGCAGGGTCCGCACCGGCGCACCGGTCATGCCGGACCGACCAGGGTGAGCGGGCCGCGCCGGGAGGTGTCGGCGGACGCGGCGGCCGGCGGGGCCGACGCGGTGGCCGACGTGGCGGACACGGTGGCCGACGAGGCGGACACGGCCGACGAGGCGGACACGGCCGACGAGGCGGACACGGCCGACGTGGCGGGCACGGTGGACGCGGCGACCGGGCGGAGCCGGCCGGCGGCCGACCGGCCGGTGACGGACCCGGCGGCAGGGCCGGGGGCGGAGCGGGGAATGACCCGGGTGAGCCCGTCCCCGGGCAGCCACATCTTGATCTCCTTGGGGCGGGCGGCGGCCCCGCGCCCACGCGCCGAGACGGTGACCTCGCGGCGGCGCAGCCGGCCCCGGCCCGTCCCGAGCCCCTCCCATGCTCCCCGGACCACCTGGAGGGTCACGTCCGCGCCGTCCCACCGCCCGTACGGGACGAGGACGCTGCCCCGTTGCCGGGCCCGGGCGGCCAGCCGGTTGGCGACCGAGGCGGAGACCGTCGCCGGCACGGCGGTGACCACGACGTCCACCCCGTCGATCAGCGCGGCGATGACGGTGGCCCACTCCGGGCCCGGGTGGGGCACCAGGGCGAGCCGGTCCAGGGCGATGCCGAGCTCGGCGGCCGCGCCCGCCCCGAACGTCGGCACCCCCACCACGGCGCACCACGAACCGGCCCGGGACGCCTCGGCGAGCAGCGCCAGGACCAGCGAGGCGCCGCCGCTGCGCCGGGGTTGGCCGGTGGCGACCGCGATCGTGCTGCCGCGCCGCAGCCCCCGGTTGGGCAGCAGCCCGGTCAGCTCCGGGGCCACCGGCAGCACCCGGTGACCGCCCGCCGGATCCGGCGCGCTCGCCGGACGTACCAGAGCGGCCAGTGCGGCGGAACCGACCACCATCCGGCCCGCCATCGGACCTACCCCCCGTCGTGCTGTCGATCGGATGTACGCGTGGCGCCCGGGCCGCCCGGCTCCCCCCGCCGGACGGCCCGGGCGCCACGGATCAGGCGGCGAGGCCGTCGAGCGCCGGTTGGTGGGCCACGCCGAGCGCGGCCTCCACCACCGCGACGAACTGTTCGGCGGCGCGCAGCAGGTCGTCGGCCTCCCGGGCGGTCACGACCCGCGGGATGCCGGCCTCGGCGGCGGCGCGCTTGCCGGCGCCGAGGGCGAAGAACCGGGCCCACTCGTCGAGCTCGGGGGCGACACCGGAGAGCAGGACCCAGACGCTGGTGATCCGGTTGCGCCGGGCCGGGGCGGGACGCGCCCGGGCGGCGAGCAGGGCCGCCGCCGCGCGCAGCGCGGCTAGGTGGGCGGCCGCGTAGCGGAGGCCGTCGGGGCGGGTCTGGGCGGCCTCGGCCAGCCCGTGGCGGGCCACCGCGAGAAGCTGGGCGGGGGTGCGGTGCGGCAGCACGTGCGCCGGCACCGTCGGTGCCTGAGCCGGGTTGGTCGGCATGGACTGTCTCCTCCACGTGGCCGAGCCGCCCCTGAGGGCGGAGCTGGTCCGCCGGCGGGACGCCGGGTCGAGTGGTGCGGAGGAAGACGCACCGGATGGGGGCCGGCCGGGTGTGGACGCTTCCCCACACCACACCCGGCCGGCACAACCGGCGGGTTCGTCGCCCGCCGCCCGGGGGTCGTGGGCGGCGGGCGACGCTCCTGCCTGACGGGCCGGGCTCGCGACTGCCCGGGACCCAGGTGCGGCCCGCGGAGCCGCACCGCCCGGGACCGGCGCCGCGAAACACCGCCCCGGGCTGTTTGGAACGGGCGTTCGAGGCAATCGAACACTCGTTCTAACTGCTGCTGACAGTACACCCTCCCCCCGACGAAAATGCAACGTGGCGGGGCAACCGAGGATCCGGGGCACGCCGGCCCGAGCGGCGCACCGGCGGGCGGTGCGACCGACGTAACGACCGGTGGTCCTTACGGCCCTGACGAGGGCGGCGGTAGCCTCCGCTCGTGACAACCCCCCGCCCCGCCCTCGGGGTCGCCATGGTGCTCGGCTCGGGAGCGCTGTTCGCCGTCAACGGCACGGTCTCCAAGCTGGTGCTCCGCGCCGGCCTGGACGCACCGCAGCTCACCCTGCTGCGCGCCGTCGGCGCCGTCACCGGGCTGCTGGCCCTGAGCCTGCTGCTGCGCCCGGGGGCGCGCCGGCTCCGGGTCAGCCCCCGCCAACTGCCGCTGCTGATCGGGTACGGGCTGACCGGCTTCTTCGCCGTGCCGATGCTCTACTTCGTCGCCATCTCCCGGCTGCCGGTCGGGATCGGGCTGCTGTTCGAGTACACCGCCCCGCTGCTGGTCGCCCTCTGGGCCCGGTTCGGCCAGCGCCACCGCGTACGCCCGCGGCTCTGGGCCGGCCTGGCGCTGAGCCTGCTCGGCCTCGGTTGTGTGGCCGAGGTGTGGGGCGAGCTGAAGCTGGACGGCCTCGGCGTGCTCGCCGGTCTCGGCGCCGCGGTCTTCCTCGCCGGCTACTACGTGCTCGGCTCGCACGGCGTGGCGCGACGGGACACGCTGTCGCTGTGCACCTGGGCCTTCGGCGCCTCCGCCGTGGCGGGCCTGCTCACCCGCGCCGTCACCGTGGGCGCCGGCGGCTGGGAGCCGCTGACCGCCGACACCGACCGGGGCGTGCCGGTGGCGCTGCTCTGCGGGTACGTGGTGGTGCTCGGCTCGATCGTGCCGTACCTGCTGGTCGCCGGGGCGATGCGGCACCTCCCGGCGACCAGCGTCGGGATCGTCGGCATGGTCGAGCCGGTGATCGCCTCGGCGGTCGCCTGGGTCGTCCTCGGCGCCGGCGAGGCGCTCAACACCGCCCAGCTCGCCGGCGGGCTCCTGGTGCTGGTCGGCGTCGCGCTGGCCGAGACGGCCCGGGTCGCCGCGCCCCGGGCCACCGCACCGCCCACACCGTCCGCGCCGCACGCCGTCGCAGTCCCCCACTGAGCCGACCGGAGCGGCCGGCCCGCGACGCCGTGCCGGCCGCGCCCCCGCGAAGGGAGTCGGCGTGGCCGGGTGAGCCGGCGGCGGGCGTACCGGGAAGAATGGCGGCATGCAGCCACACCCGAACGTACGGGCGGTTCAGGACGTGCTCGACGCCGCTGGCGCGCGGGACGGGTCCGGCGCGCCGAGCGCCGTCCGCCTGCTGCCCGACGCGGTCCACACCGCCGCGGCCGCCGCCGAGTCGCTCGGCGTCGGGGTCGGCCAGATCGCCAACTCGCTCGTCTTCGAGGCGGACGGCGCGCCGCTGCTGGTGCTCACCTCCGGCGCGCACCGGGTGGACACCGCCGGCCTGGCCGCGTCCGTCGGGATCACCCGGCTGCGCCGGGCCACCCCGGACTTCGTCCGCGCGCACACCGGGCAGGTGATCGGCGGGGTCGCCCCGGTCGGCCACCCGCGCCCACTGCGCACCCTGGTCGACACCGCCCTCGAGCGGTACGACGAGGTCTGGGCGGCCGGCGGCGTCCCGCAGGCGGTCTTCCCCACCACGTACCGGGAACTGCTGCGGGTCACCGGCGGCACGCCGGCCGAGGTGGCGTGAGCGAGCGGAGCGAGCGAACCATCGGGCTCAGCAGCGGTGCCGACGGCGTGGACGGCGCCCCGGGGCTGGTCACCCTGCACGTGTGGCGCATCTCCCGCGCCGCGCTGCCCCGGGCGCTGACCCGGATGGCGGTCGACCCCCGCCGGCTACGCGCGCTGCCCGGCGTGCGGTTCGGCAAGCTGCTCGGCACCGGGACCGGCACCGGCTTCGGGCCCGGCGACGCCGACCTGACCCGGTGGGCGGCGCTGACCGTGTGGGACTCCCCCGCCGCGTCCGCCCGCTTCGACGACTCGCCGGTGGGGCGCGCCTGGGCGCGGCTCTCCCGCGCGGCCGTCCGGGTCGACCTGCGCCCGCTGAGCAGCCGGGGCGAGTGGTCGGGCCGCCGGCCGTTCGGCGAGCCGCCCGGCGGCCGGGTCACCGGCCCGGTGCTGGCCCTGACCCGGGCCCGGCTGCGCCCCCGGCGGGCGGTCACCTTCTGGCGGGCGATCCCCCCGGTGGCCGCCGCGTTGCACGCCGCGCCCGGCCTGCTGGCCCGGTTCGGCGTCGGCGAGGCCCCGCTGGGCTGGCAGGGCACGGTGAGCGTGTGGCGTGACCCGGCGGACCTCGTGGCGTTCGCGTACCGTCACCCGGAGCACCGCGCCGCGATCATGCGGACCCCCACCGAGGGGTGGTACGCGGAGGAGCTCTTCGCACGGTTCGAGGTGCGCGACGTGGTCGGTGACCGGGCGGTGCTGGGGTGGGTCGCGGACGGCGGCCCGGGAGCGGTGGAGGGTGCAGGGTCATGAGGTTGGTGCGGTGGACACCGGACGATCTCGTCCGACGGCTGGACGACGTGGTGGCCGTCTACGGCGAGGCCATGGGGTACCGCACCGACCTGCTGGAGGCGCGGCGCGGCTACATCGCCACCCACGTACGCCGGCCCGGCTTCCGCGCCGTCGCCAGTCTGACCAGCGAGGGTCACCTGGCCGGCTTCGGCTACGGCTACCTCGGCGCCCCCGGGCAGTGGTGGCACGACCAGGTGTGGCGGGCGCTGCACACCCCGGCCCGGCAGCGCTGGCTGACCGACTGCTTCGAGGTGGTGGAGCTGCACGTCCGGCCGCCCGCGCAGGGGCACGGCCTGGGCGCGGGGCAGCTGCGGGCCCTGCTCACCCTGGCGGAGGGGACGACCACCCTGCTCTCCACGCCCGAGGCCGACGAGCAGCGGTCCCGGGCCTGGCGGCTGTACCGCCGGTTCGGCTTCGTCGACGTCCTGCGCCACTTCCGCTTCCCCGGCGACGAGCGCCCGTTCGGCGTGCTCGGCCGGGACCTGCCGCTGGAGCCGCCGGCGCCCGATCGGCCCGGCCGAGCCGGTCGGGCCGCGCCGTGACCCGGCGGCTGCCCTGGACGCTGCTGGCCGTACTGGTGCTGGCGCAGATCTGCTACCCGCTGACCACCGGGGAGACCCGGGCCCGGCTGACCGTCGCCACCGTCGTGCTCGGCTACCTGCTCTCGGTCGGCCACGCGCTGCTCAGCCGGGGCCCGCGTACGGCGGCGGCGCTGGTCGCGGTGGCCACCGTCGGTGGATTCGCCATCGAGGCGCTCGGCGTGGCCACCGGCTTCCCGTTCGGCAGCTACGACTACTCCGGCGAGCTGGGGCCGAAGCTGGCCGGAGTGCCGCTGATCATCCCGCTGGCCTGGACGTGGATGGCCTGGCCGGCCTGGCTGGCCGCCACCCGGCTGACCGGCGGCGACGCCGGAGGCCTGCCAGGGCGCCGGGGTGACGCCGGGGGCCGACCGGGACGCCGGGGCGGCCGGTTCCCCGTCCGGCGGATCGCGCTGGCCGCCGTCGGGCTGGCCGCCTGGGACCTCTTCCTCGACCCGCAGATGGTGGCCGAGGGCTACTGGGTCTGGCGGGACGCCACCCCCGCGCTGCCCGGCCTGCCCGGCATCCCGGTGAGCAACTACCTGGGCTGGCTGCTCTTCGCCGTGCTGATGATGGGCGCGCTGCGCCCGCTGGCCGGGCCCGCCGTCGCCGGCACCGACGGGCGGGACCACCCGATGTTCGCGCTCTGGCTGTGGACGTACTTCTCCAGCGTGCTGGCCCACGCGGTCTTCCTCGACCTGCCCGCCTCGGCGCTGTGGGGCGCGGCCGGCATGTCGGTGGCCGCCGTGCCGCTGGCGGTGACGCTGGTCCGCTCCCGCCGCGACGACCGGATTCAGCCCCGCCAGCCGCAGCGCCCCGGCGTCGACGCGACGGCATGACCGCCGTCCTCGCGCTGCTGCTCGGCGTCGCCGCGTTGACCGCACACACCCTGGTCAACGCCGGCCGCTGGCTGCGCCGCCCGACCGACCGGCCGGCGCCGGTCACCGAGCCCGTGGCGGTGCTGCTGCCGCTGCGCGACGAGGCCGGGCGGGTCGCCCCCTGCCTGCGCGCGCTGCTCGCCCAGCGGGGCGTGCCGGCGCTGCGCGTCGTGGCGCTCGACGACGGGTCGACCGACGGCACGGCGGAGGTGGTCCGCGCGGTGGCCGGCGACGATCCCCGGGTCACCCTGCTCGACGGGGCCGCCCCGCCGCCGGGCTGGCTGGGCAAGCCGCACGCCTGCTGGCAGTTGGCCGCCCGCGCCGATCCCACGGCGACCGTCCTGGTCTTCGTCGACGCCGACGTGGTGCTCGCCCCGGACGCGGTCGCGGCGGCGGTCACCGAGCTGCGCGCCGCGCGGGTGACGCTGCTGTCTCCGTACCCCCGGATCCTGGTGGCGACGGCGGCCGACCGGCTGGTCCAGCCGCTGCTGCAGTGGCTGTGGCTGACCTTCCTGCCGCTGCGGGCGATGGAGCGCTCGCCGCGGCCGTCGCTGGCCGCCGCAGGCGGGCAGTTCCTGGTGGTGGACCGGGCGGGCTACGACGCGGCCGGAGGGCACGCCGCCGTCGCGGACAGGATCCTGGAGGACATCGAGCTGGCACGCGCGGTCAAGCGGGCCGGCGGCCGGATCGCCCTCGCCGACGGTTCCCGGCTGGCCGCCTGCCGCATGTACGAGGACTGGCCGCAGCTGCGCGACGGCTACACGAAGTCGCTCTGGGCGACCTTCGGCCACCCGGGGGCCGCCGCCGCGGTGGTGACCCTGCTGCTCCTGCTCTACACCGCTCCCCCGCTGCTGGCGGCGGGCGCCCTGGCCGCCGGCACGCCGGCGGTGGCCGCCGCGGCGCTGGTCGCCTACCTGCTCGGGGTGGCCGGACGGGTGGTCAGCGCCCGGGCGACCGGCGGGCGGTGGTGGCCCGACGCGCTGGCACACCCCGTGTCGGTCGTGGTCCTCGGCTGGCTGACCCTGCGGTCGTACCATCTGCGGAAGCGGCGACGCCTGTCCTGGCGCGGCCGCCCCGTCACCTAGGGAGGCGCGGCATGGCGCGGATCGTGGTCGTCGGCGCCGGGGTGGGCGGGCTGGCCACCGCCGCCCGGCTGGCCGCCACCGGGCACGAGGTCACCGTGCTCGAACGCGCGGACACGGTGGGCGGCAAGCTCGGCCGGTACGTCCACGACACCCCGGCCGGCCCGTTCCACTTCGACACCGGGCCGAGCCTGCTCACCCTGCCCGACGTCTTCCACGACCTGTTCGGGGCGACCGGCGCGAAGCTCGACGAGTACCTGGACCTGGTGCCGGTGGACCCGATCGTGCGGCACGTCTTCCCCGGCGGCGGCCCGGCCCTCGACTCGTGCGCCGACCCGGCCGAGTTCGCCGCCCGGATCGGCGCGGCCTTCGGCGACCGGGCCGCGGCGGACTGGCAGCGGCTGTGGCGCCGGGCCGCGCGGGTCTGGCAGGCGTCGCACCAGGACGTCCTGCGCCGCCCGATCGGCTCCCCGCTGGACCTGGCCGCGCTGGCCTGGCGGCTGGGCGACCTGGCCGCCATCGGGCCCGGCCGGACGCTGCGCGGGCTGGGCCGGCGGCACCTGTCCGACCCCCGGCTGCGGATGCTGCTCGACCGGTACGCCACCTACACAGGCGCCGACCCGCGCCGCGCGCCGGCCGCGCTGGTCGCCGTGCCGTACGCCGAACTGGCCTTCGGCGGCTGGTACCTGCGCGGCGGGCTGGGCACGCTCGCCGACGCGCTGCTGACCCGCTGCCTGGACCTCGGCGTGGTCGTGCAGACCGGTGCCACGGTCACCCGGATCGACGCCGCGGGCGGCCGGGTGCACGGCGTACGCCTGCGCGGCGTCACCGCGCCGGTCCCCGCCGACGTGGTGGTGGCCAACGTCGACGCGCTGACCCTCTACCGGGACCTGCTGCCCAGCCCGCGCCGGCTGGCCGGGCTGACCGACCGCAGCCTGGCCGGCTTCGTGCTGCTGCTCGGCGTCGCCGGGGGCTCGGGGCTGGCCCACCACACCGTGTTCTTCCCGCGCGACTACGACGCCGAGTTCGACGCGGTCTTCGGCCAGCCGGGGCGCGGCGTACGCGCCCGACCGGCGGCGGACCCCACCGTCTTCGTCACCGTGGCCGACGACCCGATGGTCCGTCCGGCCGGCCACGAGGCGTGGTTCGTGCTGGTCAACGCGCCCCGGCACGGCACCGCCGCCGGCGCGGTCGACTGGCGCCGGCCCGGCCTCGCCGAGGCGTACGCCGACCGGGTCCTCGACGTGCTGGCCGAGCGCGGCGTCGACGTGCGGGACCGGCTGGTGTTCCGGGAGGTCCGCACCCCGGCCGACCTGGCCGACGCGACGGGCGCCCCGGGTGGGTCGATCTACGGCACCGCCGGCGGCCTGCTCCGCCCGGCCAACCGGGGCCCGGCGCACGGGCTGTGGCTGGTCGGCGGCTCCAGCCACCCCGGGGGCGGCCTGCCGATGGTGACGCTCTCCGCCCAGATCGTCGCCGACGAGATCGGCCCCGCCTGGTAGGGCCGGTGCGCGGGAGGGCACCTGCCCAACATCCCGGTGGCGGTCAGCACTGCGCGCGGGCGGCGCACGGTCAGCCGGCGTCGATCAGGGCGCGGCGGACGGCGGAGAGGAGCTGGCCCAGCCCGAAGCCGGCCAGCAGCACCCAGACGGCGGTCGCCATGGTGATGGTGCCGGCCGCCAGGTCCGGCTCGATCAGCCCGGTCAGCCCGGCCAGCAGCAGCCCGACCAGGGCGACCGAGACCCGGGTGGGGCGCTCCCCCACGGTCACCGCGCCGATCTCCCGCATGCCGGCGGAGACCGCGCGGGCACGCACGTACTCGTGCAGCCAGGAGAGCGCGCCGGCGGTCGCGACGAGCGCCCCGGGCGCCCCGATCAGCCAGAACGCGGCCAGCCAGGCGACCTCGCCGAGCCGGTCGGCCAGCGAGTCGTAGACGTAGCCGAGCCGGGTGGTGCGGTTCGTGGCCACCGCCACCGCGCCGTCGACGCTGTCCGCCACCGCGGCGAGCAGCACGAACAGCGCCCCGAGGAAGGGGCCGTCCTGCGGCCGTACGGCGAACAGCGGCACGCAGGCGCAGAGCAGCACGCCGACCACGGTGACCGGCGTCGGGCCGACCCGGAGCCGGCCCAGCACGAACCCGACGTGGTAGGCGAACCGCAGCCAGGCGCGGACGACCGGGGCCGCCGCCCGCGGGTCGAAGCCCCCGTGCAGCCGGGCCCAGGCCGTGGCGTAGTCGTCCCAGTTCAGCTGTGTGCCCACCACGGATCAACCGTCGCGGCGGCGCTCAGGTGTCGCGGCATGTGCGGTCACACCCGCGCGCCGACCTGGAGGTTGTGCCAGACCTCGCGGGTCGCGGTGGAGCGGTTGAGGGTGATGAAGTGGATCCCCGGCACGCCCTCGTCGAGCAGCCGCCGGCACATCTCGCTGGCCTGCTCGATGCCGAGCCGGCGCACCGCCTCCGGGTCGTCGGCGATCGCCGAGAACCGCTCGGCCAGGGCCGGCGGGAAGGGCGCCCCGGAGAGCTGCACGGAACGCTCGATCGTGCCGATCTGGGTCACCGGCATCACGCCGGCCAGGATCGGGGTGTCGCAGCCGGCCGCGGCGACCCGGTCGCGCAGCCGCAGGTAGTCGTCGGCGTCGAAGAACATCTGGGTGATCGCGAACTCGGCGCCGGCCCGGCACTTGCGGACGAAGTGCTCCGTGTCGCTGGCCACGTCGGGCGAGCGCGGGTGCTTGTACGGGAACGCCGCCACCCCCACGCTGAAGTCGCCGGCGTCGCGTACCAGGCGGACCAGGTCCTCGGCGTAGAGCACGCCCTCGGGGTGGCGGACCCACTCGCCGCCCGGATTGCCCGGCGGGTCCCCCCGCACGGCGAGCACGTTGCGCACCCCGACGCCGGCGAGCCGGCCGATGACGTGGCGCAGCTCGGCGACGGAGTGGTCGACCGCCGTCAGGTGGGCCATCGGCAGCAGGGTGGTCTCGGTGGCGATCCGCTCGGTGACCGCGACCGTGGTGTCGCGGGTCGACCCGCCCGCGCCGTAGGTGATCGAGACGAACGAGGGACGCAGCGACTCCAGCTCGCGGATCGCCTGCCACAGCAGCCGCTCGCCCTGCTCGGTCTTGGGCGGGAAGAACTCGAACGAGAAGGTCGGCTGGTGGTCACGGATCAGCTCCCCGATCGCCGGCTGCGGATTGGGGAGGACCGAGGGAAGACCGAGCGCCACCCCACGACTCTAGCGGGCGGGGCACGCCGCGCCGGAGACCTTCCCACAGCGGGGGACGCCGGCCGCGCCCGGGTCGACGCGCGCCGGCGCGGGACGGACCCGGAGTCCACCCGGCCGGGGCCGGAAAGCGTCGTACCCCCGGAGTAGTCATGGTGCAGCGCGGGGCGGGCCGGCCGGAGGTCGACCTGCCGGGGGCACGCGCGGGGGTCAGCCTTCCACCGGTGACGCACGGGTCCCGTCCGGGCCTGCGCCGCCGCCCGCGCCGACGCCCCGCCCGGAGGACCGATGACGCCGCCCCCACCCGCTCCGCAGCTGCTCGGGCCGCTGCTCGCCCAGCTCCGGCTGGCCCGGGGCTGGAGCCAGTTGCGGCTCGCGGCCGAGCTCTGTGCCGCCTCCGGGGTGCCGACGCTCAGCCGGCACGAGGTCTCCCGGTGGGAACGGCAGCTGCGCGTCCCCGGCGAGTTCTGGCTCGGCTGGCTCGCCGTCGTCCTCGCGGTGCCGCTCGACCTGCTGGCCGACGCCGCGGCCCGCACCCGGCGCCTCGGTCCGCCGCCGTCCTTCGGCGGGTCCCGGTCCCGGGCGGCGCTGCTCGCCCTGGCCCAGCGCTGGCTGGTCGACCCGCGCGCCGCGCTGCTGCCCGGCGCGCCCGCCCGACCGGCCGACGACCCGGGCGACGCCGAGACCTGCCCGGCCGGGTCCGGGCAACCGGCCGACGACCGGGACCGCCCGGTCGGGTCCGGCGCGCCGCCTCGGGTCCCGGCCCGGCCGGCGGCTCCGATGGTGGCCGACCGCCCCGGGCCCCACCCGGCCCGGCCGCGTGCCCGGCCGGTGCGGCTGGCGGAGCTGCGCCGGCTCGACGACCTCGCCGGCGGGGCCGACCTGGCCGGGCTCGGGGCGTACCGGCTGGGGCGGGCGGTGCGGGCGTTGGCGGGGTCCGGGCCGGCCGCGCGCCGCCGGCTGCTGCCCGAGCTGGCCGGGTCGGCCCAGCTCGCCGGCTGGCTCGCCGCCGATGCCGGGGACGCGGCCGGCGCGCTGGACGCCTACCGGTTGGCGTTACGCGCCGCCGCGACCGCCGGTGACCCGGCGTTCGCCGGGCACGTGCTCGGCTCGGCCAGCCATCTGCTCGCCGGCGTGGGCGACCCGGAGGGCGCGCTGGTGCTGGCCCGCACGGCGTACGCCGGGGCGCGGCCGTGGGCCACCCCCGGCCTGCGCGCCCTGCTGCTGCACCGGGTGGCGCTGGCCGCGGCGACCGGGGGTCGGGCCGGGGCGGCGCGGCAGGCGCTCGAGGCGGCCCGCCGCGTGACCGACACGCCGGAGCCGGGCCGTGAGCCGCCGTGGCTCTACTGGCTCGACGGCCTGGAGCTGGCGGCGATGACCGGGCGCACGCTGGTCGCGCTGGGCCGGCCGCGCCCGGCCGAGGCGCCGCTGCACGCCGTCCGGCAGCCCGGTCGCCCGCGCACCTCGGCGATCTACGGCGGCTGGCTGGCCCGCGGCTATCTCCAGCTCGGCGAGGTGGAGCGGGCCTGCGCCGTGGCCGGCGAGGCGCTGCTCGACGCGGTCCGCGCCGGGTCGCCCCGGGCGCTGGGCCACCTGGCCGAGGTGCGGCGGCGGCTGGCCGGGCACGGCGGCGAGCCGGCCGTCCGGCGCTACCGGGCGCTGGTCGCGGCGGCCGGCCCGTACCTGCCCCGCCCTGGGTCGCCGCCCGGACGGGGCGGCCGGCGGGGTCCGGCGACGCGCGCGGCGCGTCGGCCCCCCGGCGGTGCGACGGGGGCGAGCCCGACCGGCTAGCGTCGTGGGGTGACCCATGCTGCTCCCGTTTCCCCGGTCGACCGTGCCGGGCTGCGTCAACGCATCGACAAGGCGCTGGCCGAGTTCCTGGCCGGCCAGCGCACCTGGATGACCGGCGTCGACGACGCGCTGATGCCGGTCGCCGAGGCGATCGAGGCGTTCGTGCTGGGCGGCGGCAAGCGGCTGCGGCCGGCGTTCGCCTACTGGGGCTACCGGGGCGCCGGCGGGGTGGACTCCGACCAGGTCGTCACCGCTCTCGCGGCGCTGGAGTTGGTGCAGGCCAGCGCGCTGATCCACGACGACCTGATGGACCGCTCCGACACCCGGCGCGGGAAGCCGGCGGTGCACCGCCGGTTCGCGGCCCGGCACCAGGCGGCCGGCTGGGGCGGCGACGCGAACGGCTTCGGCGACGCCGCGGCCATCCTGCTGGGCGATCTCTGCCTGGTCTGGTCGGACGGGCTGCTGCACTCCTCCGGGCTGGACCCGCGCACGGTCGCCCGCGCCCGGCCCGTCTTCGACGAGATGCGCACGGAGGTCACCGTCGGCCAGTACCTCGACGTGCTGACCCAGGCCACGGGCGACACCTCGCTGGAGCGGGCCGGCATGGTCGCCCGCTACAAGTCGGCGAAGTACACGGTCGAGCGGCCGGTGCTGCTCGGCGCCGCGCTGGCCGACGCGCCGGCCGAGGTCCTGGCGGCGTACTCCGGGTACGGGCTGCCGTTGGGCGAGGCGTTCCAGCTCCGCGACGACGTGCTGGGGGTGTTCGGCGACCCGGCCCAGACCGGCAAACCCGCCGGCGACGACCTGCGCGAGGGCAAGCGGACCTATCTGGTGGCGGCGGCCCTGGAGACAACGGACGAGGCGGGGCGCGAGCTGCTGCTCGGTGGGCTCGGCGATCCCGCGCTGGACGAGACCGGGGTCGCCCGGCTGCGGGAGATGATCAGCGACAGCGGCGCGTTGGCGCGTACCGAGCAGCGGATCGCCGTGCTGACCGACGCCGCGCTGGCCGCGCTGGCCACGGTCGACCTGGAGACCGAGGCCCGGCAGTCCCTGGTCGACCTGGCCATCGCCGCCACCCGCCGCACGGACTGACCGCTCCCCACCCACCCCCGCCCGCCCACCCCGCGCGATCTTGCACGTTCGGCCCCGCATTTTGTCCCGTATGGCCGGGAATGCCGGGGCACAAATGCACGATCGCGGGGATGGAGGGGCGGGGCGGGGAGGGGAAGGGTTAGAAGCCGAGGGCTTGGGCGCGGCGCTTGATCTCGCGGGCCTGGTCGCCGGCGAGCGCCTTCGCGGGGGTGGCGCCGGGGAGGGTCTCGTCCGGCTCGTAGAGCCAGCGCAGCGCGGCCTCGTCGTCGTAGCCGGCGTCGGCCAGCAGGTTGAGCACGCCGGGCAGGTGCTTGAGCACGGTCTTGTTGGCCACCAGGTCGGTCGGGATCCGGCGGACGCCGTCGCGGCGCACCGCGATCAGCTCGCGGTCCCGGATCATCTGATGGACCTTGCTGATCGACACGTCGAGGCGCTCGGCCACGTCCGGCAGGGTCAGCCAGTCGGCGGCGTCGGCGGGGCCGGCGGTCTCGGGGGCGGGCACGGCCCGGTCGGCGGGTACGGAGTCGGTCACCCGACCACCCTGCCATGCCCGGCCGGCCGGGACCAACGGCACCCCGACGAGGCGACTGAGCAGGTCGGACAGGCGGCGCGAGCGCGACGGGAAGGTTTCCGTCGTAGCCCGGCTGTACCATCCTGTTCAACCTTCACCCTCCGGGCACATAGACTCCCTGCCGATGGACACACAGGTCGCCGACACGTTGCTGGGCTCGCTGATCGACGGGCGCTACCGCATCCGCGGTCGCGTGGCTCGTGGCGGCATGGCGACCGTGTACACCGCCACCGACGAGCGCCTCGAGCGCACCGTGGCGGTCAAGATCATTCATCCGTCCCAGGCGCCCGAGACCCAGGCCCGGGCGGCGGGCTTCGTGGAGCGGTTCACCGACGAGGCGAAGACGATCGCCCGGCTGACCCACCCGAACGTGGTCGCGGTCTACGACCAGGGCACCCACGCCGGCCTGCCCTACCTGGTGATGGAGTACGTCCGCGGCCGCACCCTGCGCGACGTGCTCGCCGAGCGGCGCCGGCTCGACCCCGACGAGGCGCTGGCCATCGCCGAGCAGATGCTCGCCGCGATCGCCGCCGCACACCGGGCCGGGCTGGTGCACCGCGACGTGAAGCCGGAGAACGTGCTGGTCGCCGAGGCACCCACCGGCGGCACGGGCAACCTCGTCGACAGCGTGGTCAAGGTCGCCGACTTCGGGCTGGCCCGGGCCGTCGAGGCGAGCGCCGACGACGAGAACGGCAACCAGCTGATGGCCACGGTCGCGTACGTCGCCCCGGAACTGGTCACCGAGGGGCACGCCGACCCCCGCACCGACGTCTACTCCGCCGGCATCGTGCTGTTCGAGATGCTCACCGGCCGGGTGCCCTACGACGGGGACCGGCCGATCGACGTCGCCTGGCAGCACGTCGACCGGGACGTCCCGGCGCCGTCGACGCTGGTGCCCGGCCTGCCCAAGGTGCTGGACGACCTGGTCGCCCGGGCCACCCGACGTGATCCGGGCGCCCGGCCGACCGACGCGGGCGCGCTGCTGGCCGAGGTGCAGGTGGCCCGGGACGACCTGGGCAACGCGAACACGCGTACCGCCGTGTTGCGCCGGGTGACCGACGAGCCGGCGGTGGCCCAGCCGACGATGGTGGTCGCGGCGGTCCAGCCGGCCGAGCGGCCGGCCTGGGCCCGGCTGCCCGAGGGCGGCGCTCCACGGGCGGGCCGTCGCCGGGCCGCGACCGAGGAGGACGAGAGCCGGTGGTCGCGGCTGTCCGCGCTGCGCGCCCGGGTGATGGGCGACCCGCGGGGCCGGATGGCGGTCATCGCCGCCGTGGTGGTGCTGGGCCTCGTGGCCGCCGGGGGCGGCTGGTGGTTCGGGGTCGGCCGCTACACGGTGGCGCCGCAGCTGGTGACCCTGAGCAAGGCCGACGCGGAGGCGCAGGCCGCCCGTGCCGGCTTCACCGTCGCCTACGCCGAGCCGCGCTACGACGAGAAGGTCCCGAAGGACGCCGTCCTGGCGCAGGATCCGGTCTCCGCCACCCGCATCGTCAAGGGCGGCACGATCACGCTGACCCTCTCGCTGGGGCCGGAGCGTTTCCCGGTGCCCGACGTGGTCGGCAAGGAGTTCGAGCTGGCCGAGGCGGACCTGCTCGACGCGAAGCTGGTGGTGGCGAAGGGCACCGCCCGCTACGACGACAACCTGCCCGCGGGCGTCGTGGTGGACACCAACCCGAAGGTGGGCACCGAGGTCAAGCCGGGCGACAAGGTCACCGTGATCCTGAGCAAGGGCAAGGCCCCGATCTCGGTGCCGAACCTGGTCGGCAAGAGCCTGGCCGAGGCCCGGACGATCCTCGCCCAGCTGGGCCTGGTGCTGGTCGAGCCGCCCACCTACAAGGACTCCGACAAGCCCAGGGACGAGGTCCTCGGGCAGAGCCCGGCGGACGGCACCGGGGTGGAGGCGGGCGCCAAGGTCAAGCTGGAGATCAGCAAGGGCCCGCCGCTGGTCCCCGTGCCCCGGGTCATCGACCTGCCGTGCCAGCAGGCCAAGCAGGTGCTGGAGAGCCAGCAGTTCCCGGTGGTGATCCAGTTCAACCCGAACGGCATCACCCGCTTCCAGAACCCGCCGGAGAACACGCAGGTGCCGCCGGGCACCCAGGTCACCATCGGGTGCCTGTGACGATGCCGGAAAACCACGAGATGACGGCGCAGGACAAGATGACGGCGCAGGACGGGACGGCGCAGCACCGGCCGGTCGGCTCGCACACGCCCACCTCCGGCGGCCTGGCGAAGGCGGCCCTGCCGTACGCCGACGCGGCCGGCTCGCAGGTCGTGCAGGTCTACGTCTCCAACTCGCGGGGCTGGGCGTTGCCGGCCGGCGACCCCGCCCAGGACACGCTGTTCCGCGACGGCTGCGGCGAGCGGGGCCTGCCGGTCTTCATCCACGCGTCGCTGCTGGTCAACATCGGCTCCCCCACGGCCAACACGGTCGAGCGCTCGGCGGAGACGCTGGCCCACGCGCTGCGCCGGGGCCGGGCGATCGGCGCCGAGGGCGTGGTCTTCCACGCCGGCAGCGCGGTCGACGAGAGTCACGCCGACGCGGCGATGCGGCAGGTCCGCGAGACGCTGCTGCCGCTGCTCGACGAGGCGGAGGCGGCGGGCCGCCCGCGGCTGCTGGTCGAGCCGAGCGCGGGCGGCGGCCGGTCGCTGGCCTCCCGGGTGGAACAGCTCGGGCCCTACCTCGACGCGGTGGACGGGCATCCCTGGCTCGGGGTCTGCTTCGACACCTGCCACGCCTGGGCCGCGGGGCACGACCTGGCCGCCGAGGGCGGCATGACCGCGACGCTGGACACGTTGGTGGCGACGGTCGGGGCCGGGCGGCTGCGGCTGGTGCACGCGAACGACTCGAAGGACCTGTGCGGCTCGACCCGGGACCGGCACGAGAACATCGGCAAGGGCACCATCGGCGAGCCGGCGTTCGCCGAGCTGATGGCGCACCCGGCCACCGCCGGCGTCCCGGTCGTGGTGGAGACCCCGACGGAGAAGCACGTCGGCCACGCCGTCGACATCGCCACCCTCAAACGCCTGCACCCCTGAGACGTCGCCCGGCTCCGCCCCCCGGTCCGTCGGGCCGGAGCTGGGCGGAGTCCGGCCTGCGGCGGCCCGGCCCACGCGCCGCGGGGATCCCCAGCCGCCCGGGATCCCGGACGCGCCGTGGCCTCCGTAACGGCTCGGTCCCGCGTGCCCGCGCCGGGCGTCAGCCCCGGAGGATGCGGGTGACGACCTCGACGGCCCGGTCGATGCCGGCGTCGTCGACGTCCATGTGGGTGACCAGGCGGGCGACGCGGGGGCCGAGGACCGACACCAGGACGCCCTCGGCGCGGGCGGCGGCGGCCAGGGCGTGCGCGTCCAGCGGCGCCTTCGTCAGGTCCAGCGGCACCAGGTTGGTGCGGACCGTGCCGGCCAGCACCCCGAACGGGGCGATCGCCTCGGCGAGCCGGGCCGCCTTCGCGTGGTCGGCGGCGAGCCGGTCGACGTGGTGGGCCAGCGCGTACCGGCCGGCGGCGGCGAGGATGCCGGCCTGCCGCATCCCACCGCCCATCCGCTTACGGATGAACCGGGCCCGCTCGATCTGCTCGGCGCTGCCGACGACCAGCGAGCCGACCGGCGCGCCGAGCCCCTTGGAGAGGCAGACCGACAGGGTGTCGAAGAGGGCGCCGTACTCGGCCAGCGGCACGCCGTCGGCGATGTGCGCGTGCCAGATCCGGGCGCCGTCGCAGTGCAGCGCCACCTGCGCGTCGTCGGCGACCCGGCGCAGCTCGCGCAGGGTGGCCAGCGGGATCACCCCGCCACCGCCCCGGTTGTGGGTCTGCTCCACCGCGATCGCGCGGGTGGGCACCGCCCAGTAGCCGTCCGGGCGGATCATGGCGGCGACCGCGTCCGGGTCGATGTCCGCGCCGACCGCCGGCCACGTCCGCGAGGAGATGCCCCCGTACGCGGCGGCGGCCCCGATCTCGTACGTCACCACGTGGGCGTCGGCGTCGCAGAGCAGTTCGTTGCCGGGCGGCACCAGCAGTTGCAGGGCGATCTGGTTGGCCATCGACCCGGTCGGGGCGAACAGCGCCGCCTCGTGCCCGAAGAGCGCGGCGACCTCGGCCTCCAGCGCGTTGACCGCCGGGTCCTCGCCGTAGACGTCGTCGCCGACCTCGGCGGTGGCCATCGCCTCCCGCATCCCCGGCGTGGGCCGGGTCACGGTGTCCGAACGGAGGTCGACGATCTCGTCAGCCACGCAGCATCTCCGCCACCAGGAAAGCCAGCTCCAGCGACTGCTGGGTGTTCAGTCGCGGGTCGCAGGCGGTCTCGTACCGGTCGGGCAGGTCGAGGTCCTCGATGCCCTGGGCGCCGCCGAGGCACTCGGTGACGTCCTCGCCGGTCAGCTCGACGTGCAGGCCGCCGGGGTGGGTCTCCAGGCCCCGGTGCACCTCGAAGTAGCCGAGCACCTCGTCGACGATGCGGTCGAAGTGCCGCGTCTTGTAGCCGTTGGACGACTCGTGCGTGTTGCCGTGCATCGGGTCGCACTGCCAGACCACCTTGGCGCCGGCGGCGGTCACCTTGGCGACGATCGGCGGCAGGGCGTCGCGGACCTTGTGGTTGCCCATCCGGCTGATCAGGGTGAGCCGGCCGGGGATGTTGTCCGGGTTGAGCTTCTCGCAGAGCTCGATCGCCTCGTCCGGCGTGGTGGTGGGGCCGAGCTTGACCCCGATCGGGTTGGCGATGCGGGAGATGAAGTCGATGTGCGCGCCGTCGATCTGCCGGGTGCGCTCGCCGATCCACAGGAAGTGCCCCGACAGGCCGTACGCCCGGCGGTCGGAGACCCGGGTGAGCGCCCGGTCGTACTCCAGGGCGAGGGCCTCGTGGGAGCAGTAGAGGGTGACGGTGCGCAGGGCCTCGTCGTCGGTCATCCCGCAGGCGCGGATGAACGCCAGCGCCCGGTCGATCTCCCGGGCGATCGCCTCGTAGCGCTCGCCGGCCGGCGAGTTCTTCACGAAGCCCTTGTTCCAGTCGTGCACCGCGTGCAGGTCGGCCAGCCCGCCGGCCAGGTACGCGCGGAGCATGTTCATCGCGGCGGCCGAGTTCGCGTACGCCCGGATCATGCGCTGCGGGTCGGCGGCCCGCGCCTCCGGCGTGGCCTCCAGCGAGTTGATCATGTCGCCGCGGTAGGCCGGCAGCCCGCGCGCGTCGGTCGGCAGCGACCGGGGCTTGGTGTACTGCCCGGCGACCCGGGCGACCTTGACCACGGGCAGCGAGGCGCCGTAGGTGAGCACGATCGCCATCTGGAGCAGGGTGCGGGCGTTGGCCAGCAGGTGGCTCTCGGTGTTGTCGGCGAAGGTCTCCGCGCAGTCACCGCCCTGGAGCAGGAACGCCTTGCCCTCGCAGACCAGCGCGAGCCGCTGGCGGAGCTGGTCGACCTCGTAGGGCGCCACCACCGAGGGCACGGTGTCGAGCACCTTGCAGACCTCGGCGACCCCGGCCGGGTCCGGCCACGGCGGGGTCTGTGCGCGGGGCAGCTCCCGCCAGCGGTCCAGGCCGAGGGCCGCGTCCTCGGCGGAGTCGATGGTCGGGCGGCTGGTCTGCAGCCCCGGGCTGCCCACCGCGGGATGGCTCAGCTGATGCCACTCATGGCGCATGACAGAAGCGTACGGCGACCGACCGGGCGGCCGACGGGCGGAGGGCAGGGTTCCGGCAGGTGAGAGATGACTCACCGGAGCGCAGGTCAGGGCGTCGCGGCCGGAGCCGGGGAGTGGCCGCCCGGCGCCTCGGCGGCGATGCACCAGTCGGCGCCGTCGCGGGTGACCGTGAACAGCAGCGGCCGGGCGACCGTGCGGGAGCCGGCCTTGACCGAGACCGTGGTGCTGACCTCCTGGCCCTGGGGGCCCGGGCGGATGTCGGTGATCTCGGCCTGGGAGACGGTGAAGTGGTCGGCGAAGTCGCCGTTCGGGCCGGTCGCGGCGGCGTCGAAGCCCTCCTGGAGGACGGCGCAGAGCTGGCTGCGGCCGGCCGCGACGTCCTTGGCGGTCATCGCGTCGAGGTACGCCTGCACCCGCTCCCGCGACTTGGCGGCGGCCTCCTCGGCCGGGGCCCGCCCGGGCTTGGTCGCCGGGTCCTCCTCCTTGCCGACGCCGCAGCCGAGCAGGGCGAAGGGCAGGGTTCCGAGCAGCACAGCGCCCGCCGCCAGCCTCCCGTGCGTCGCGCGCATCGCCACCTCCGTCGCCGTGGACATCGAGCCCGTTGAGCGGCGAGTCTGTCACATCGACCGACGTGCCTGGCGGTCCGCCGCGCCCGAACCGGTCCGGAGCCGCCGGTCCCCGTCCGGCGGCGGCGCCGGTCGCCGGCGCCCGCGGGCGCGGGGCGGGCGTCAGGGGGCACGGCCGGGCGGGGAGGGACCGGTGCGTGGTCCCTCCCCGCCGGGTGGGTGGTGCGTCGGCCTGCGGCCTAGCCGAGACCGCCCTTGATGGCGCCGATCAGCTCGCCGTTGCCGGTGTCACCGGAGAGCTCCCAGAAGAACGCGCCACCGAGGCCCTGGTTCTTCGCGTACGTCATCTTGCCGTTGATGGTCGACGGGGTGTCGTAGCTCCACCAGTTGCTGCCGCACTTGGCGTACGCGGTGCCGCCGACGGTGCCCGTCGCCGGGCAGCTGTTCCTGAGCACCTTGTAGTCCTCGATGCCCTGCTCGTAGGTGCCCGGGGCGGGCCCGGTGGCGCTGCCGCCCGGAGCCGCCTGGGTCACCCCGGTCCACCCCCGGCCGTAGAAGCCGATGCCGAGCAGCAGCTTGTTGGACGGGATGCCCTTGCTCTTGAGCTTCTGGATCGCCGCGTCGGACCAGAAGCCCTGCTGCGGGATGCCGGGGTAGGAGTAGAGCGGGGAGTGCGGGGCCGTGGGCCCCTGGGCCGCCCACGCGCCGAAGAAGTCGTACGTCATCGGCATGATCCAGTTCAGGTGCGGTGCGGCGCCGGCGTAGTCGGTGGCGTCGATCTTGCCGCCGTCGCTGCCGTCCGCCGTGATCGCGGCGGTGACCAGCGCCGACGAGCCGAACTTCGTACGCACTGCGCTGATCACGTTCTTGAAGGCGTTCGGGCCGCTGCTGTCACAGGTGAGACCGCAGGCGTTCGGGTACTCCCAGTCGATGTCGATGCCGTCGAAGACGTCCGCCCAGCGCGGGTCCTCGACCAGGTTGTAGCAGGACTCCGCGAAGGCGGCCGGGTTCTGCGCGGCCTGGGTGAAGCCGCCGGACCAGGTCCAGCCGCCGAAGGACCAGATCACCTTGAGGTTCGGGTACATCTTCTTGAGCTTGCGCAGCTGGTTGAAGCTGCCGCGCAGCGGCTGGTCCCAGGTGTCGGCGACGCCGTCGACGCTGTCCGCCGCGGTGTACGCCTTCTCGTAGTCGGCGTAGCTGTCGCCGATCGCGCAGCGGCCGCCGGTGGTGTTGCCGAAGGCGTACAGGATGTGGGTCAGCTTGGCGGCCGAGCCGCTGGTGTGGATGTTCTTGACGTGGTAGTTGCGGGCGTAGACGCCCCACTGCGCGAAGTAGCCGACGACCTTCTTGCCGCCCGGGTCCGGCGGCGGAGTGGTGGGTGGCGGGGTGGTCGGCGGCGGCGTGGTGGTCGGCGGCACGGTGGTGGGCGGCGGAGTGCTGCCGCCACCGCACGCCACGCCGTTGATCGTGCAGTTCAACGGCGCCTTGTACGCGCCGGTGCCGTTGTAGCCCCAGCTGAAGGTGGCACCCGGCGCGAGCGGGCCGGCCCAGCTCTTCTTGACCGCGACGTAGTGGTCACCGGTGCGCGTGACGTCGGCGTCCCAGGAGCTGCTGATGCTGGTGCCCGACGGCAGGTCGAACTCGATGCGCCAGGTGCTGACCGAGGCGCTCGACCCGTTGGTGATGGTCACCCGCGTCTCGTGACCGGTCCCCCAGTCCTGCGCCTTGGCGAACGCGGCGGTCACGCTGCCGTCGCCGAACGCGCTGGCCATCGGGACCGTGGCGGCTGTCACCGCCATGACGGTGCCGACCCAGAGGGCCCGGCGGAGCGATCTCTTCATGTGGCGTCTCCCTAAACAGTTAGGAAACTTTCCAAAATGATGCTGCGACGCTACTCACGTCGTCATCACTTCGTCAAGATGTACATGTATCGATTTCCACTGGGAGCGCGGTCGGCTCCGCCCGGCCCCCGCGGCGCGCCCGGCGGCGGCGCGTAACCTCGGCCCATGACCGTCTTCGACACCCACATCGACGCCCTGACCGGCGGCCCGGCGAACCTCGCGCAGCACCGCGGACGCGCGCTGCTGGTGGTCAACGTCGCCTCCCGCTGCGGCCTCACCCCGCAGTACGCCGGCCTCCAGGCGCTGCACGACGAGTACGCCGACCGCGGCCTGGTGGTGCTCGGCGTGCCCTGCAACCAGTTCGCCGGCCAGGAGCCGGGCACGGCCGAGGAGATCAACGACTTCTGCCAGGTCAACTACGGGGTGACCTTCCCGCTGACCGAGAAGGTCGACGTCAACGGCCCCGACCGCCACCCCCTCTACGCCGCGCTGGTGGGCACCCCCGACGCCGAGGGGCACACGGGCGACGTGCGGTGGAACTTCGAGAAGTTCCTGGTCGCGCCGGACGGCACGGTCGCGGCCCGGTTCGCGCCGACCGTCCAGCCCGACGCGGCCGAGCTGCGCGCCGCGATCGAGGAGGTGCTGCCCCCGGCGGCCTGACCACCACCCGGCGCCGGCTCGGCTCCCCCGTGGACGGAACGGTGCCGCTACGCGTCCCCCGGACTACGGTCGGCGGTACGTTGGACGTACGGGCCACCCATCGCCGCCGCCGGCCGCGCCCCCCTGCCGCCAGCGCGGCGACGGCGGGAATTGTCGACCACGCCGATAGGGAATACGGCCGCAACGAGCGGAGTTGGGGACCGACATGACAACTGTGGGACTGATCGGCAGTGGACACATCGGCGGGACGCTGGCGCGGCTGGCGGTGGCCGCCGGCTACGACGTGGTGCTGAGCAACTCGCGCGGCCCGGAGACCCTCAAGGACCTCGTCGACGAGCTGGGCGCCCGCGCCCGGGCGGCCACCCCGGCGGAGGCGGCGGAGGCCGGCGACCTGGTGGTCGTCACCATCCCGCTCAAGGCGTACCGGGACGTGCCGGTCGAGCCGCTGGCCGGCAAGGTCGTGCTGGACACCAACAACTACTACCCGGAGCGGGACGGCACCTTCCCCGAGCTCGACGCCGGCTCGGTAACCAGCAGCGAGCTGCTGCAGCGGCACCTGCCGCGGTCGCGGGTGGTCAAGGTCTTCAACAACATCTTCTTCAAGCACCTGCACGCGCTGGCCCGGCCCGCCGGCGCCGCCGACCGCAGCGCGTTGCCCGTCGGCGGCGACGACGCGGGCGCGAAGGCCGACGCCACCGCCTTCCTCGACCGGATCGGCTACGACGCCGTCGACGCCGGGACGCTCGCCGAGAGTTGGCGCTACCAGCCGGACACGCCGGCGTACGGGACCATCTACTCGGCCGACCCAACGAACTGGGAGCGCGAGGCGCCGGCCGACGCCGCCACGGTGCGCGCCGCCCTGGCCGCCGCCACCCGCTGAGTCGGCGCCGCCGTCATCCCCGGACGGCCACCGCCGGAAGTGCCGCTCACCCGGGCGGGGTGGGCGCGCCGAGCACGCGGAGCAGGCTGGTGCGGAGCGCCGCCGTCGCGTCCGCCTCGGACATCCGGCCGGCGTCGGCCTCCTCGCTCGCGGCGTGGCCGAGCTTGACGACCACCGCGACGAACCAGTCGGCCGGGAGCCGGTCGTCGAACTCTCCGGCCTCCTGCCCGCGCCGCACCACCCGCCTGAGCCGGTCCACGACCGGCGCGTGACGCTCCTGGTCGGCCTGCGGGCTCACCGGCACGGCGCTGATCGCCTGGAGCAGGCCGCGGTACTTCCCGGCCTCGCGGGCGCTGACGTCGAGCATGCGCAGCAACGCGTCGGCGGCCGGCCCGGTGTCGGTGTCGGCGGCGTCCATCGCGGCGACGACCTCCTCGGTGACCCGGTCGAGGACCGCCGCCAGCAACTGCTGCCGGGACGAGAAGTGGGCGTAGACGGTCTGCCGGGTCACCCCCGCGGCCGAGGCGACGGCCTCGACGCTCGCGTCGGGATGGGCGCTGAGGAGTCGCACGGCCGCGTCCAGGACGGCGGCCCTGCTGCGCAGGGCGTCGGCGCGGCGCTTCGGAGACGAGGTCATCTCTTACATCTTGCCAAAGTTGTCGGGCGTCCATATCTTACAAGCTGTAAGAGTTGTGCCGATGCTATCGCGAGACGGGAGCGCCATGCGTCCACGCCATGACACCGACCCCGAGGGGTTCATCGCCGACTTCTTCACCTCCTTCACCGCCGACCTGTTGGGCAGCGACGAGGACGCCGGGCTGATCGTCGACCGCTACCACACGCCCGACATCGTCCAGATCGCCGACGGGCACCGGATGGACCGGGACAAGCTGGTGGCGCACACCCGCCCGGTGCGCAGGAAGGTGCACGAGGCACTGGCGCACGGGGACCGCGTCGCCGCGCGGTACACGCTGCACGTGGACAACCCGAAGCGGCCCCTCGCCATGGAGGTGCACTTCTTCGGACAGTTCACCCCCGACGGTCGGATGCGCCGGTCGCACATGCTCACCCGCGCCGTGCCCGCCGATCCCGGACCCGCTCCGGGCCAGCCGGCACCGCGGGCGCGCGACCTGCCGACGGAGTCGGCATGACCACCGCCTCCTGGGCCGTGAGCGGCATGGCCTGCGGGCACTGCGCGGCCTTCGTCACCGAGGAGATCGAGCGCCTGCGGGGCGTCACCGCCGTCGCGGTGGACGTCGAGGCCGGCACGGTCACGGTGACCAGCGACAGGATTCTCGCCGTCGCCGAGGTGCGCGCCGCCGTCGAGGAGGCGGGCTACGAGCTCACCGACCCACTTCCGGGGTAGCTCGCCCGGCGATCCCCGCGGGCAGGCGGCCGTCGCGCCGCGCCCCGCGTCGGCCCGAAGGCCGCCGACCGGGTGGTGGACCTGGCCGCCGGGTCAGACCGGGCGGCGGCCGGCGAAGCCGCTCTCGACGCGGTGGTACCAGCGCACGTCGGTGTCGCCCTCCAGCCAGCACCAGAGCACCGGCCGGCCGGCCCGCTCGCCGGGGAAGTCGAGCAGCACCGGCGCGATGCCCTTGACCTGGATGTCGTGGGAGTGCAGCTCCTCGACGAGGGCGTGCAGCCGGGCCTCCAGCCCCTTGACCTCGGCCCGTCCGCCGAGCGGGCTGGCGCCCCGGTCGGCCAGGTCGGCGCGCAGTTCGGCCAGGTCGGCCCGCAGCCGGATCAGCTCGTCGACGCGCGGGCGCAGCGTGGCGATCAGGTGGCGGGCCTGGGCGAGGGTGAACACCGGGCCAGTATGGAGCACCACGTCCGGTATGGAGCACCACGTCCGGGCGGCCGGCCGGGACGCCGCGGGACCGCGCGGTCCCCACCGCCTCCCTCCATGTAGCTAACCTTCCTTGACGGGGCATCAATGCGTAGCTAAGTTTCGACGCAACCGACGGGAGGTCGACATGGAGCGCAGGAAGTTCCTGGCCGGTGCGGGTGCGGTGACCGCGGGCGCGGTCGCGGCGGCGGCCCCTGGCACGCCCGGCAACGCGGTGCCCGGCATCCGCCGCGTGGAGACCGGCCTCGACGTCCTCGTCGGGTCCGACTTCGCGGACTTCGCCGGCCAGCGGGTCGGCGTGGTCTCCAACCCCACCGGGGTGGACGCGTCCTACCGCCACCTGGTCGACCTGATGCACGCCTCGGACGCGGTGCGGCTGGCCGCGGCGTTCGGCCCCGAGCACGGCTTCCGCGGCTCGGCGCAGGCCGGCGGCAGCGAGGGCACCGGCGTCGACGCCCGCACCGGGATCACCGTCTACGACGCGTACGGGGCCTCCCAGGCCAAGTGGGAGACCATGTTCACCGAGGCCGGCGTCGACACCGTCGTCTTCGACATCCAGGACGTGGGCGTCCGCTTCTACACGTACATCTGGACGATGTACACCTCGATGGTGGCCGCCGCCCGCGTCGGCAAGCGGTACGTCGTGCTGGACCGGCCGAACCCGGTCGGCGGCCGGGCCTACGGGCCGATGATGACGCCCGCCTACACCTCCGGCGTGGGTCTGAAGGAGATCGTCCAGCAGCACGGGATGACCGTGGGCGAGCTGGCCGGGTTCTTCAACGCGGAGTTCCTGCCCGCCGCGGCGGGGCGGCCCGTCGACCTGCACGTGGTCCGGTGCCGGCACTGGAAGCGCGACAAGCTGGCCGCCGACACCGACCTGCCCTGGGTGATGCCCAGCCCGAACATGCCCACCCCGGACACCGCGCTGGTCTATCCCGGCACCGGCCTGTTCGAGGGCGTCGCCTCGCTCACCGAGGGCCGGGGCACCTGCAGGCCGTTCGAGCTGATCGGCGGCCTGGCCGGCGACTTCGACTACCACTGGTCCGACCGGCTCAACGCGCGCGACCTGCCCGGCGTCGAGTTCCGCGAGGCGTACTTCACGCCGACGGCGGCGGGACAGAAGCCGGCACTGCTCAACAAGCTCTGCGCCGGGGTGGAGGTGAAGGTCGTCGACCGGGCGACGTACGACCCGATCCGGACGGCGGTCGCGATGCTGGTGGAGGCGCGCAAGTACCCGGCGTTCGCGTGGCGGAGCGACTCGTGGGACGCCGCGCGACCGTACTGGGTGGACAAGCTGACCGGATCGCCGCGGCTGCGCACGATGATCGACGCGGGCGCCGACGTGGCGGACGTGGTCGACGCCTGGGCCGACGAGCTGGCCCAGTTCGACCGGCGGCGGGCGCCCCACCTTCTCTACTAGGGACGTCCGGCTGACCCGGCGCTCAGCTATTCGGGGGCCCGCCGCCGCCGGTCCGGCCGGTTCACCGGAAACGGGCTCACGTCGGTGACCGGCTCGATACTCTCGGCTCTCGGGATCCCCCACGGACATCCGGAGCCACTCGATCGGCGAGATCGCCGGTGACGCAGGCGATCGACGTCCCGCCGCACGACCGGCGGCATCTCGCCACGACTGGCGCGGGACACGTCACGCCGATAGGAGCGTCATGCCCGGGAAGTCACGATCGCCTGTCCTGCACCTCGTGGTCTGTGGCGCCGAGCCCGCCGCCGGACTCGCCCCGTTCGTCGCGGCCTGCCAGGAGCTGAGCTGGGAGGTCCACGTCATCGCCGCCCCGGACGCGACGGCCGCGATCGACCGGGCCACGCTCGCCGACCTCACCCGCCACCCGGTCCACGAGGAGGAGCAGCCGGAGACGCTGTACCCGCTGCCGCCGGCCGACGCCTACGCGGTCGCGCCGGCCAGCTTCGACCTGGTCAACAAGTGGGCGTACGGCCTCAACGACAACCTGGCCCTGCGGCTGCTCAACGAGGCGACCGCCGTCGGCCTGCCGGTCCTCGTCGTGCCCGCCCCGGAGCCGGCGCTCGCCCGGCACCCCGCCTTCCTGGAGAGCCTGACGCGGCTGCGGCACTGGGGCGTGACGGTCACCGGACCCGCCGAGGCGGCGGACGAGGTCGGCGAGCCCTTCCCGTGGCACACCGCCGAGCAGGTGGTCTCCGCCTGGACGCGGTTCGCCCGGGTCCCCGCGCAGGCCGGCGCGGGCCGGGCGCACCGCGCCGACGACCTGGCGCTGCGGTCCGGCTGATCCACCACGCGGTGGAACGGCATGCTCCCGGGCACCCTCACCGACGGCCCGGCCGGGTTCGCCACGGAACCTTGAGGTGGGTGCCGACGCCCTCCGCCGACAGCAAGGCCGTCAAGCCCGGCGTCAGCCGGTCCCGGCCATCGCGGTGAGGCGGCGGGCGAGCAGGGCGACGGCCTCCCGCAGCTCCGGAGGCTCCAGCACCTCCGCCTCGAAGCCCAGCCGGGCCACGTGCACAGCGAGCCAGTCCAGGTTCTCCCCGCCGACGACGAGCACGCACCACCCGTCGCGGTCGTCCTCGACCCGCCCCACCTGGGGCGGCACCAGCTGCCGCACCCGGTCGGGCCGGGCGTGCACCCGCACCCGGGCGACATACCGGTACGGCGCCTCGGTCACGGACCGCTGCACGTGGGCGACCGGGTCCGGATGCTCCCTCGGCCGGAAGCGCCAGGTCGTCGCCACCACCTCGCGCATCCGGTCCAGCCGGAAGGTGCGCCAGTCGTCGCGGTCGACGTCCAGGGCCATCAGGTACCAGCGGCGGCCGGTGGTGACCATCCGCACCGGCTCGACCGTGCGCTCGCGCTCCCCGCCGTCGCGGCCGGCGTAGCGGAACCGCACCCGTACGGCGTCGCGGCAGGCCCGCGCGAGCGTCAGCAGCAGCTCCGCGTCGATCTCGACCCCGGGGCCGACCAGGGTCTCGGTGGCGCCGTGCACCGCCCGCACCTCGGCGCGCAGCCGGGGCGGCATCACCTGGTCGAGCTTCGCGAGCGCCCGCAGCGCCGCCTCGCCCGCCCCGGCGACCGTGCCCCCCGAGGCCAGCCGCAGGGACACCGCCGTCGCGATCGCCTCCTCGTCGTCGAGGAGCAGCGGCGGCAGCCGGGTGCCCGCGCCGAGCTGGTAGCCGCCGCCGACGCCCGCCGTCGCGTGCACGGGGTAGCCGAGCGCGCGCAGCCGCTCCACGTCGCGGCGCACCGAGCGGTCGGTGACCCCCAGCTCGGCGGCGAGCTCGGCGGCGGTCCAGGACGGCCGGCGCTGCAGCAACGCCAGCAACCGCAGCACCCGCTCGGTCGTCGTTTCGACGGTCACGCGTTCATCGTTCCACAGATCGCGGAACGATCCTGTCCGCTATCTACGGGAGGCTGGAACCATGACCGACCAGACCTGGAATCTCCTGCTCCGAGATCAGCTCACCTGGCACTGGACCCGCCAGCTACGCGGTCGTCTCGACGGACTCACCGATGACGAGTACTTCTGGGAGCCGTCGCCCGGCTGCTGGAGCGTGCGCCCGCGCGGCACCGGCACCGCACCGGTGCGAGCCGGGTCCGGCGCGATGACCATCGACTTCGCGGTGCCGGTGCCCGACCCGCCACCGGTCACGACGATCGCCTGGCGACTCGGGCACGTGATCGTCGGCGTGCTCGCGGCGCGCAACGCCGCGCACTTCGGTCACGCGCCCACCGACTACCAGTCGTTCGAGTACGCCGCGACCGCGACCGCGGCGCTGGCCCAGCTCGACGCGGAGTACGCCACGTGGCTCGCCGGGGTCGAGTCCCTCGGCGAAACCGGCCTCGCCCGCCCGTGCGGGGCGGCCGAGGGGCCGTACGCCGAGCGTCCCCTGGCAGCGCTGGTGCTGCACATCAACCGCGAGCTGATCCACCATCTGGCCGAGGTGTGCCTGCTCCGCGACCTCTACCTGCACAATGACCGGCAGACCCGACGGGAGGCGAGCTGAGATGGCCCGCGACGTTCAGATCACTTTCGACTGCGCCGACCCGGCCGGGTTGGCGGCGTTCTGGGCCGAGGCCCTCGGCTACCAGTTGCAGGCCCCGCCCGGGGGCTTCGAGTCGTGGGAGCAGGCACTGGAGGCGATGGGCGTGCCGCCCGAGAACCGCAACGACGCCTCCGGGCTGGTCGACCCCGAGGGCTCCCGGCCGCGGCTGTTCTTCCAACGGGTGCCGGAGGGGAAGCAGGCCAAGAACCGCGTGCACCTCGACGTGCGCGCCGCCCCCGGGCTCCACGGCGACGCGCGGATGACGGCCCTGGAGGCGGAGGCCGAGCGGCTCGTCTCCCACGGCGCCACCCGGCTCAGGCGCCACGAGCCCGATCCCCCGCTCGGCGCCGGTCACATCGTGATGGCCGACCCCGAGGGCAACGAGTTCTGCCTCGACTGACCAGCCGCGCGGCGGTGCCGGCGAATCGACGCGGTCCGGACCGCGTCGATCCGTCCGCGCCGGTCGTACCGACCATCGGCCGACAGACGTGTCGGAGTCCCGACCCGCGAGGTCGGACTCCGACGGGTCAGTCGGCCTGGGCGGCCAGTTCCCGGGCGCGGTCCCGGGCGGCCTCCAGCGCGGCGAGCAGCGCCGCGCGTACGCCGTGCTTCTCCAGCTCGCGCACGGCGGAGATGGTGGTGCCGGCCGGCGAGGTGACCGCCTCGCGCAGCTTCACCGGGTGCTCGCCGGAGTCGCGCAGCATCACCGCGGAGCCGATCGCGGTCTGCACGATCAGCTCGTGCGCGACCTGGCGGGGCAGGCCGAGCAGGATGCCCGCGTCGATCATCGCCTCGACCAGGAGGTAGAAGTACGCCGGCCCGGAGCCGGACAGCGCGGTCACCGCGTCCTGCTGCGACTCGGGCACCCGGATGGTCGAGCCGAGCGGCTTGAACATCTCCTCGGCCAGCGCGAGGTGCGCCCCGGTGGCGTGCGCGCCGGCGGAGATCGCGGTCATCGCCTGGTCGACCAGGGCGGGGGTGTTGGTCATCACCCGCACCACGGGGGTGCCGTCGGGCAGCCGCCGGTTGAAGAAGCTGGTGGGCAGGCCGGCGCAGAGCGAGATCACGAGCTTGTCGGCGGGCACCTTCGGCCCGATCTCCTCCAGCAGCGCCGCCGCGTCCTGCGGCTTGACCGAGACGGCGAGCACCTCGGCCTCGTCCACCGCGACCAGGTTGTCGACGACCCGTACGCCGTAGCGGGCGGTCAGCTCCTCCGCGCGGGCGGGCCGGCGGGCGGTGGCCAGCAGCCGGTCCACCGGCCATCCGGAACGCAGCAGCCCGGAGAGCATCAGCTCACCGATCTTGCCCGCCCCGATCACCGCGACCGTGTGCACCCCGGACGACATCGCGGGCGTACCCCCTCCTGTCGTGGTCGACGGCGCGGCGGCCCTGCGGCCCGCCGCGCCGTCGACACCTCGATCAGCTGCCGAAGAAGACCTCGGCCTCGGCGTACCGCTCCAGCGGCACGGTCTTCAGCTCGCGGGTGGCCTCGGCGAGCGGAACGCGGACGATGTCCGTGCTCTGCATGGCGACCATCTTGCCCCAGTCGCCCTCGTGCGCGGCGTCGATGGCGTGCAGGCCGAGCCGGGTGGCGAGCACCCGGTCGAAGGCGGTCGGGGTGCCGCCGCGCTGGATGTGCCCGAGCACGACCGTGCGGGCCTCCTTGCCGGTCTTGGCCTCCAGCTGCTCGGCGAGCCACTGGCCGATGCCGCCGAGGCGGACGTGACCGAACGCGTCGAGCTCCTGGTTGTGCAGCACCATCTGGCCCTCCAGCGGGTGCGCGCCCTCGGCGACCACCACGATCGGGGCGTACTGGTGCTGGAAGCGCTTCTCGACGTAACCGGCGACCTGGTCGACGTCGAACTGCCGCTCGGGCAGCAGGATCACGTTGGCGCCGCCGGCCAGGCCGGCGTGCAGGGCGATCCAGCCGGCGTGCCGGCCCATCACCTCGACCACGAGGGTGCGGTGGTGGCTCTCGGCGGTGGTGTGCAGCCGGTCGATGGCCTCCATCGCGATGTTGACCGCGGTGTCGAAGCCGAAGGTGTAGTCGGTGGCGCCGAGGTCGTTGTCGATCGTCTTCGGCACGCCGATCACGTGCACGCCGAGCTCGTGCAGCTTCGTGGCCACGCCGAGGGTGTCCTCGCCGCCGATCGCGATGAGCGCGTCGACGCCCTGCGCGGCGAGGTTGTCCTTGATCCGCTCGACACCGTTCTCGATCTTGAACGGGTTCGTCCGGGACGAACCGAGGATGGTGCCGCCGCGCGGCAGGATGCCGCGGACCTCCGCGATGCCCAGCGGGCGGGACAGGCCCTCCAGGGGGCCCTTCCAGCCGTCCCGGAAACCCACGAACTCGTGGCCGTAGCTGGCGACGCCCTTGCGGACCACCGCCCGGATGACCGCGTTGAGACCTGGGCAGTCGCCGCCGCCGGTGAGCACGCCGATACGCATGATCTGCTCATCCTCCTGGAGCATCAGGTGAAGCCCGATTTGCCCCAGGATATGTGTCGGATCAGACCATCGGCGCCGTTGCCGGCCCGGGGCGGGCCGTCAGTGCGCACTGTAGTCGGCGCGGGTGTACGCCGGCACCGCGCCCCGGGCCGTCCCACCCGCCGGTCGGCCTACCGCTCAGTAGCTGACCTCGCGGTTCGGTCGTAGCCCTCCCGCGCGGTGCTGGAGATCGAGACCCAGGCGTCGCGCTTCGGGTCGGAGAACGCGACGGTCCCCGTCGAACTCCGCCTCCTGCAGGCCCATCGGCCGGCTCACCAGGCGGCCGTCCACGGCGATCGTCGTCAGCATGCAGATCCGGGCCTCCCGGACCAGCTCGGTGACCCGTCGCCGGGCGTCGGCGGCGCTGCTCGGTTCGTTGCTCACGGGACCGCTCCCTCGCATCGGCTCGACGTCGCACCGGTGCCCGGGACAGAACCGACAAACCTACTAACCGGTCATCGCGCGCCAGCGCGCCAGGTTGTGCCGGGCGTCGACCAGCGCGTCGTGCCGGGCCGACGCGGCGTCCGGCAGCGGCGGCCGGCCCCGGTCGTCCCAGAGCTGGCGCAGCTCCTTGGTGAACCGGGGGATCTCCCGGGGCAGCGCCGGCATCGCCCCCCACAACTGCGCGAGGACCACGTGGTCGTACGCGGCGTACCAGGCCCAGAGCTCCAGGTGCTCGCCCGGCCGGTCCCTGACCGGCTCGACGAGGAAGTCGTACAGCTCGTCGCGGATGCGCTCCCGCGACCGCCAGGCGCGGTCCGCCGGGGACGGCAGCTTGTCGAGCACGTTGCGGCGCACCCAGGGCACGGCCCGCGAGTCGTCGAACTCGGTCGACACGGCGTAGAACTCGCGGCCGTACTCGTCGACGACGCCGATCGACACCAGGTCGACGATGCGGCCGTCCTCGATGAACTCGCAGTCGTAGAAGTAGCGGTAGACCATCACCGCCATCCTCGCCCACGCCGGCCCCGTGCCGGCGACCGGGGTTGCCGCGCCCGGCCGCCGGCCGGCGGGCGCGAGGGTGGTCCCGCCCCCCGCGTCCGCCGACCGTGGTCACCGGTGCGACCGGATCCGCCCCCGCCCCCCGGCGGTCCGCCCGGGAACCGGATCCGGCTCCCACGATGCCGGTCGTCGCAGCTCGGGAGTGTCACGGAAGTGATTTGAGGGGTGTACAGCAAGCGACAGGACAGTCATGATCTGATGTGTACCGCTACCGGACGCCGAACCGGTGTCAGTTCACCTCGTCGAGGGCCTTCAGGTTCACCCGGTGAGCGAGTTGTGGTCCTGGACCGGGGAGGGGTTGGGCCGTGGAAATGCGCCTGCCGGAGCCGGGTGACGCGCTCACGGGTGTGGAGATGTTCGCCGGGCTCGAGCCGGAGGTCCGGCAACGGGTCATCGCGGCGGCGGTCCCCCGGACGTACCGCAAGGGTCAGTTGCTGTTCGTGGAGAACGACCCCGGCGAGTCGCTGATCGTGCTGCGCCGGGGCGCGGTGGCGGTCTTCCGCACCGCGCCGACCGGCGAGCGCGCGGTGCTGTCGGTCATCCGCCCGCCCGACGTGCTGGGTGAGGTCTCCCTGCTCGACGCGTCCACCCGCTCGGCCTCGGCCGAGGCGATCGAGGACTGCGCGGCGCTCGCGCTGTCCCGGGGCGCGTTCATGGAGCTGGTGCACTCCAACCCGCGCATCCTCGACGCGGTGATGCGCTCGCTGGGCGGGCTGATCCGCCGGCTCACCGAGCAGAACGCCGACCACGTCTTCCTGGACCTGCCCGGCCGGGTGGCCAAGACGCTGGTGCGGCTGGCCGGCGAGAGCCAGGCCCCGATGATCACGATCGAGCTCAACCAGAGCCAGCTCGCCGAGATGGCCGGCGGCTCCCGGCAGAGCGTCAACCAGGCGATCGGGTCGTTCGCCAACCGCGGCTGGCTGCGCACCGAGGGCCGCCGGATCGTGGTCACCGACGTCGCGGCGCTGCGCCGCCGCGCCGGCATGAACGACCGCTGAGGCGTACCCGCCCAGCTCGCCGCACCGCCCCGTCGACCACGCGGAAAGGGGCCGGAGCGGTTGCTCCGGCCCCTTTCGTCGGTGCGGGCGTCAGGGCGTGGCGCTGCCCGGCCCGACCCAGTTGGTCGTGCTGCCCGGCCCGACCCACTCCGTGCCGTCCTTGCTGCCGCCGCCGGACTGCTCGCTGACGATCCCCTGCGCCTGGAGCGTCGCCAGCGTGGCGGCGTCCACGTCGACGGAGTCCCCGGCGAGGTGGCTCACCCCGTTGCTGTCGGTCCAGTCGCTCTGCAGCATCACGTACACCATCGGGCGTCCCCCTGTGGTCGTTGTTCGACAAATCAGCCGCCTGACTGTAGCCGCACGACCGGCCGGTGGACTGTCCACAAGCCAACAGCCCGGTACCCGACAGCTGGGGCCTGTGGTGATACTGGCACCGGATCGGTGCCGACCCCGGCGCCGGCGGGACCGCCAGTGGAGGGTGTCATCGCCACGCAGTGTGACCGCTGTGGACGCACGGCCGCCGCCGGCGACCGCTTCTGCGGCGGCTGCGGCAACGAGCTCGGCGCGGTGTGTCCGCACTGCCTCCGCCCGCTCGCCCGGGACGTGGCGTTCTGCACCTCCTGCGGCGCGCCCCGGCCCGGTGCCGACCGGCGGGCGGCAGCCACGCAGGAGGACCGCCGCCGGGTCAGCGTGCTCTTCGTCGACCTGATCGACTTCACCCCGTACGTCGAGCGGGCCGACCCGGAGCTGGTCCGCGGCATGCAGACGGGGTTCTTCTCGGCCGCCCGCCGGGTCGTCGGCCAGTACGGCGGCGTGGTGGAGAAGTACATCGGCGACGCGGTGATGGCCCTGTTCGGGGCGCCGGTGGCGACCGAGACCGACGCGCTGCGCTGCGTCCGGGCCGGTCTGGAGCTGCAACGGGTGCTGACCCGCTTCACCCCCACCGGTGCGGACGCGCTGCGCTTCCGGGTCGGCGTGGCCACCGGCGAGGCGCTGGTGGACGTGGCCGCCGCCCGCGACGGCGGTCAGGCGATCGTCGCCGGTGACGTGGTCAACACGGCCTCCCGGATGCAGTCCGTCGCGCCGCCCGGCGGGGTGCTGGTCTGCGGCACCACCTACGCGCTCACCCGGGACACCATCCGCTACTCCGAGCAGCCGCCGGTCATGCTGCGCGGGCGGTCGACGACGACCGAGGTGTGGCTGGCCCTCTCCCCCGTGCGCCGGCAGCCGACCGACCGGCAGCCGGACACGACGCCGCTCATCGACCGCGAACACGAGCTGGGGATGCTGGTCAACGCCCTGCACCGGTCGCTGCGCGACCGGCGCCCCCAGGTGGTGACCGTCTTCGGCCGGGCCGGGCTCGGCAAGAGCCGGCTGGTGCGCGAGCTGTACCGGCACGTGGACCGGCTGGTCGACGAGCCGCTGACCTGGCGTACCGGGCGGTGCCCGCCGTTCGGCGAGAACGTGACGTTCGCGGCGCTGGCCGACATCGTCAAGGCCGAGGCCGGCATCCTGGACACCGACCCCGCGTCCACCGCCGCCCAGCGGCTCGCCTCGGCCGTCGGCGAGCTGGTCGGCCCGGGTGAGCGGGAACGCCTCGTGGACGCGCTGCGGCCGCTGGTCGGCCTGCCGGGGACCCCGCTGCCGGCCGAGGAGACCGAGTCGGCGTGGCGGCGCTTCCTGCTGGCGCTGGCCGCGCGCCGGCCGACCGTGCTGGTCTTCGAGGACCTGCACTGGGCCGACGACGCCATGCTGCGCTTCGTGGAGCTGCTCGGCGCCGCCGCCCGGGACGTGCCGCTGCTGCTGCTCTGCACCGCCCGGCCGGAGCTGGTCGACCGGGACCCGAGCTGGGCGGGCACGATCACCGGCTCGGTGACCATCACCCTGCCGCCGCTGCGGGACACCGGCATCGCCTCGCTGTACGCCCACATGTTCGGCCAGGCGGCGTTCTCCGCCGACATGCTGACGCCGCTGGTCGAGGTGGCCGGCGGCAACCCGCTCTACGCCCACGAGTACGTGCGGATGCTCATCGAGCAGGGCGCGCTGCGCCAGTCCGGGCGGAGCTGGTCGCTGGAGAAGCACCTCGACCTGCCCATGCCGGAGAGCGTGCACGCCGTCATCGCCAACCGGATCGACCTGCTCGACGCCAACGAACGCACGGTGCTGCTGGCCGCCGCCGTGGTGGGCGTGCAGTTCTGGCCGGGCGCGGTGGCCGCCGCCCTGGGGCAGCCCGTCGAGTCGGTGGAGCGCGCGCTGCGCCGGCTGGAGCAGCGCGACTTCGTGCACGAGCAGGCCGCCTCGACCATGGCGGGGCAGCCGGAGTACCGGTTCCGGCACGTGCTGGTGCGCGACGTGTGCTACCAGCGGCTGCCCCGCACCGAGCGGGTGGCGCGGCACGAGCGCACGGCGGAGTGGCTGGACACGCTGTCGCAGAGCCGGGACACCGACCTGGCGGAGGTGCTCGCCCACCACCGCTGGGCGGCGCACGAGATCGCCCGGACGCTGGGCATGGACACCGCCCGGTACGCCGGCACCGCCCGCGCGGCGCTGCACCGGGCGGCCCGGCGGGCGTACGCGCTGCACAGCCTCGACGTGGCGGCGAGCCACGCGGGCCGGGCGCTCGGCCTGGCCGACGAGTCCGATCCGGTCGGCCGCCTCCAGCTGGAGTTGCTCAGCACGGAGATCTCCTTCTACCGGGACGGCAACGCCTTCCTCTCCGGTGGTGGCCCCGAGCAGGTGCAGGCGCTCGCCGACCGGCTGCTGTCGCACGGCGACGAGGCCTGCGCGGCGCGCGCCTGGACGCTGCTCGGCCAGGCCGCGTGGCTACGCGCCGACCGGCCCGCCGCGCTGGCCTGCCTGGACCGGGCCGTCCAGCTCTTCGCCCCGCTGCCCGACAGCCCGCAGAAGGCGGACGCCTACGCCGAGCTGGGCCGGCTGCACATGCTCAACTACGAGCGGGACCCGGCGGTGGCCGCGGCCGACCGGGCGGCGGAGATCGGCGAGCGGCTGGGGCTGACCGAGACCCGCACCAACGCCCGGATCACCTCCGCCACCGCCCGCTACCAGGCGGGCGACCGGTCGGGCCTGGACGAGCTGCACTCCATCGTCGAGGTCAGCCGCGCCAGCCAGCTGATCGCCCTGCCCCGCGCCATCCAGAACCTGGCGTACGCCGTCCGGGAGGAGGGCGACTGGCTGCGGTCGGACGCCCTGCTCTCGTCGTCGCCGACGCGCAAGGCCAGCGGGCAGACGCTGACCACGATTTCCTCCGCGGAGGCCATGCAGGCCTGGTTCGAGGGCGACTTCAGCCGGCTGCTCACCGCGGCCGAGGCGTTCGTGGACACCCCCACGGGAAGCTGGGACATGCAGGTCCGGGGCCTGCGCTCCTGCCTGCTGGTCCTGCGGGGCGAGCCGGTGCCGCCGGCCCGGTCCCAGGCCGCCGCCGACGACGTCGCTGCCGCGCTCGACGCCGCCCGGCGCAGCGGCTTCCACCGGCTGCACTGGACCATGCTGGCGATGGGCGCGCTCTGCCGGGCGTTGCAGGGGCGCCGGGACGAGGCGGCGGCGCTGATCGACGAGCTGGCCACCTCCTGGTCGGCGGTGCCCGCCCTGGCCAGCGGCGAGTGGATCGCGGCGGCCGCCTACGCGGCCAGCCTCGCCGGGCGGGACGCCGCGGCCCGGGTGCGCGCGATGCTGGACCGGGTGGGCCACCGTACGCCCTGGTCGGAGGCGGCGCTGCGGACCGTGACCGGGGCGCTGGCCGCCGCGGACGGCGACCACGGGAGAGCCGCCGAGCTGCACCTGGCGGGCGCCGGGATCTACGCCGGCATCCCGGACGTGACCGACCGGATGCTGGCGCTCACCTTCGCGGCCGCGGAGCTGGAGCGGGCCGGCGAGCCGACGGCCGGGCGCCCGGAGCTGGCCGAGCTGCGCGCGTTCGCGCTGCGCAACGGCGCGCCGGGGCTGCTGGACCTGACCCGCCCGCCGGCGGCCCCCGCCAACCCCGCCCTGGCCTGCTGACCCGCCGCCGCGCGGCGCGTGCGCGTCAGGCGGCGACCGGTTCGCGGGGGGTGGGGTCGGCCGGCTGGGTCTTCAGCTTCTGGGCGTACGTGTCGACGTACTCGCGGCCGGAGAGCTCCATCAACTCGTACATGATCTCGTCGGTGACCGCGCGCTCGACGAACCGGTCGCCGGTCATGCCGGCGTAGCGCGAGAAGTCCAGCGGCGCGCCGAACCGGATCCGCACCCGGGCGATCTTGGGGATCAGCTTGCCGGGCGGCTGGATCTCGTCGGCGTTGAGCATCGCCATCGGGATGACCGGGGCGCCGCTCTCCAGGGCCAGCCGGGCCACCCCGGTCTTGCCGCGGTAGAGCCGCCCGTCCGGCGAGCGGGTGCCCTCGGGGTAGATGCCCGCGATGCCGCCGGCGCGGAGCACCTGCAACTGGGTGTCCAGCGCCGCCCTGGCCGCCTGGCCGCCTGAGCGGTCGACGGGGATGGTGCCGGAGCCGACGAAGAACATCTTCGTCAGCCAGCCCTTGATGCCCTTGCCGGTGAAGTATTCGGCTTTGGCGATGAATGTCACTTTTCGCTTGACGATCAACGGCGTGAAGATCGAGTCGGAGAACGACAGGTGGTTGCTGGCGAGGATCACCGGACCCGTGTCGGGCACGTGGTGCAGCCCCTCGACCTGTGGGCGGAAGATCAGCCTCAGCCACGGGCCGAGGATGACGTACTTCATCAGCCAGTACAGCACCGGTGTCCTTCTTCTGGAGGGGTCGCGACACCCGCGCCGCCGGGGCGGACCGGGTCGCCGGGCGGGCCCGACGACCCACGCGGGCGCTCCCGGCGGGCAGGCGACGTCAGGGATGAGCCTACGAACCGGGGGAGCGGCGCGCCACAACGCACTCCCGGAACCGGGTCCCGACGTGTCACGATTCAAGGCACGGTGCCCGAGGCGGTGCCGCGGGGGCTCAGGCGACCGCGCCGCGGGCGCGTGATGAGGAGGATGTCCGGTGTCAGCGGGTGGGGCCCGCCGGGGACGGCGGGACAACGGGCTCGACGCGAGCGAGTACGCCGTCGCCGGCGACGTGGATCCGCGCGTCGGCGAGCACCTGCTCGACGTCCTCGCCGCCGGCGGGATCGCGGCCTACCTGCAGCCCTCGGCCGACCTGAACCCGGTCACCCGCACCACCACCGTCCCCGCCCGCCCCGTCGACCGGCTCTACGTCGACCGGTCGCACCTGACCACCGCGCGGGACTACCTGACCCAGCTCGCCGACGAGACGGCCACCGACCGGTCCCGCGACGCGGAGCCGGACATCGACGCCGAGTGGGCCCGGATCGTCGCCGGCTTCCACACCACCCCCGCGCCGGGCGACAACCCGTGGCCCGCCGCCGAGGACGTGGACGACCCGCCGGGGCCCGCCACGGGCCCGGTGACCCTCGCCGCGCCGGACGAGCCCGCGGGGCCGACCGCCACCGACGTGCGCCGGCTGCCGTACGCCGCGGACGTCTCGGGGATCTCCGTCGGCCCGGGCCGCCAGGACGAGCCCTCGCTGCTGGACGGGCTGGACACCTTCGGCGCGGACCTGCCCGACGGCGACGCGGACGACGAGCGCTACACCCCGCCGCCGCCCCCGCCCCTGCCGCGCTTCTCCAAGTACACGGTGGTCGGCGTCCTGGCGATCGTGGTCGGCTTCGTGCTGTTCCTGTTCCCGTCGATCTTCCCGGTGGCCGACCCCTCGGTCGTCAACCTGTTCGGCTTCACCGGCATCCTCGCCGGCTTCGTCGCGTTGATCTGGCGGCTGCGCCCCGGCGGCGACGAGGACCACGACCCGGACGACGGCGCCGTCGTCTGACCGCCCCGGCCGGGCGGGAACCGCGCCCGCATCCCGGGACGACCGCCGCCCCACGCCGCGGTCGTGACAGTGGTGTAACTTACTGTCAGTAGGAATACCGCTGTCCGTCACTTCCCTCGCTGACTGCCCGGTTGTTCCTCCCTTGCGGCGGTCACTCCTCTGCGGATCGGAATGCCCGATATGCGACAGAGTTCCCTCGTGGTGGTCGCCAACCGCCTGCCCATCGACGACGGCGCGGCCCCGGACGGCGCGTGTGAGTGGCGCCGCAGCCCCGGCGGCCTGGTCAGCGCCCTGCACCCCCTGCTGCGGCACACCCCGGCGACCTGGGTGGGCTGGGCCGGCGGCACGGGGCCGGCACCCGCCGTGCCCGACGTGGACGGCGTGCGGATGCACACCGTGCCGCTCAGCGGCGACGAGCTGCGCGACCACTACGAGGGCTTCGCCAACGCCACCCTGTGGCCGCTCTACCACGACTCCGTGGAGCAACCGGAGCACCACCGGCGCTGGTGGGAGGCGTACCAGCGGGTCAACCAGCGGTTCGCCGAGTCGACCGCCCAGGTGGCCGAGCCCGGCGCGATGGTCTGGGTGCAGGACTACCACCTCCAACTGGTGCCCGGCCTGCTCCGGGCGCTCCGGCCGGACCTGCGGATCGGCTTCTTCCTGCACGTGCCGTTCCCGCCGCCCGAGCTGTTCATGCAGCTCCCCCGCCGCGCCGAGCTGCTGCGCGGCATGCTCGGCGCCGACCTGGTCGGCTTCCAGCGGGCCCAGGCCGCGCACAACTTCGCCCAACTGGTGGCCAAGGTGCTCCAGTTCCCCGCCACCGACCGGCGGATCGCCGTCGACGACCGGGTGGTCCGGATCGGCGCGTTCCCCGTCTCCATCGACACGGTCGAGATGGCCGCGCTCGCCGCCCGGCCCGACGTGGCCGACCGGGCCCGCCGGCTGCGCCACGATCTCGGCAGCCCCGAGCAGGTGATCCTCAGCGTCGACCGGATGGACTACACCAAGGGCATCGAGCAGCGGCTCAAGGCGTACAGCGAACTGCTCGCCGCCGGGCACGTCAAGGTGCGCGACACCGTGCTGGTGCAGGTGGCGGTGCCGAGCCGGGAACGGGTCGGGCAGTACCAGATCCTCCGCGAGCGGGTGGAGCGCGAGGTCGGGCGGATCAACGGCGAGTTCGGCCGGGTCGGCGAGCCGGCGATCCACTACCTGACCCAGCCGTTCGACCGGGCCGAGCTGGCCGCCCTCTACCGGGTCGCCGACGTGATGGCGGTGACCCCGCTGCGGGACGGGATGAACCTCGTCGCCAAGGAGTACGTGGCCGCCCGGGTCGACGACGCGGGCGCCCTGCTGCTCAGCGAGTTCGCCGGCGCCGCCGCCGAGCTGCCGCAGGCGTACCTGGTCAACCCGCACGACCTGGAGGGGCTCAAGCAGGGGCTGCTCTCGGCGCTGCGGGCGAGCCCCGACGACGTCGGCGCGCGGATGCGGGCCATGCGGGCGCACCTGCACCGGCACGACATCCGGGCCTGGGCCCGCTCCTACCTCTCGGCGCTGGACGAGAGCGGCTCGCTGCTCACCCGGCTGGGCGCCACCGACTGACGCCGGAAGACGGGGCCCGGGGTCAGGGCCGGCTGTCGGGGGCCGGGTCCTTCGCCAGCCAGTCCAGGATCGCGTCGACCGGCTCCCGCCACCGGGCGTCGAGCATCATGTCGTGCCCCATGCCGGGGAAGAGCAGCGGCGCCGAGCCGTACCGCCGGGCCGCCCGGGTCAGCGCCGCCGCCGGGACCACCCGGTCGTCCGGGCTGCCGAGCACCAGCACCGGCGGGTCGCCCACCGCGGGCTCCGCGGCCCGCCCGGTCAGCAGCTGCCACTGGGCCCGTCGGCTCGCCCGCCCCAGCCGGGCCGCGTACCGCCGGGCCTCGGCCTCGGGCAGCTCCCGGCTGAACAGCTGGCGGCGGTGCAGGCGCAGCGGCCCGCCGAACACCGCCGGCAGCGTGCCGAGCGGATTGCGGCGCAGCGCCGCGCCGAACGTCGCCCAGCCGCCGAGCACCGGCGCGACCAGCACGCCGGCCCGGGCCGGGTAGCGGGCCAGCGCGTGCGCGACCACCAGGGCCCCGGCGCCGTGCCCCACCAGCACCGCCTGGCGCGGCAGGCCCGCCGCAGCCTGCGCCACGTCGTGGGCGTACGCCCGCAGCGTCGCCTCCGGCGCCGGGCCGCTGCCGCCGTGCCCACGCAGGCTCAGCGCGTACGCCGGGAAACCCCGGGACGCGGCGTGGCCCAGCCAGTGCTCGGCGAACGCCCACGCGCCGTGCCCGAAGCCCGGCACGAACAGCAGCGGCGGTCGCCCCTCCTCCAACTCGGGGGCCACGCCGAGCACCTCACGCCGGACCGGGCGGACCGGGCGCGCCCACTCCCGCCCCCGCATGATCCGCACCTGCTGACTCACTGCTCCGGCCTTTCGTTCGCGACTGCGGGGCTCCGCTGCGCTGCACTCATCGGGCACCCTCCAGGTCGCGCAGGGCGCGCTGGACGGCGCGCAGGTAGTCGGCGTGGCCGACCTCGAACCAGTGCCGGCTGCTGTCCTTGACGGGCCCCGCGTAGCGCTCCCCCGCCTTCGCCGTCACCCGGGCGGCGAAGGCCGCCGCCCGGTCGGGACGGGTCAGGCGCAGCCGCAGCAGCCGGGCGAAGAGCACCGTCTGCCAGTGCGACAGCGGGAAGACACCCGAGTCCGGCTGCACCAGCCCGGCGACGGCGAGCGTGGGATGGCCGGGGGCGAAGGCGTTGAGCCAGAGCGTGGGCCGGCCCGTCCCCGCGTCGTCGCCGAGCACCTTGGGGTCGAGGAACTCGAAGCGCGGCAGGTAGCCGGTGGCGAAGACGACCAGCTCCGGGTCGATCTCCCGGCCGTCGGACAGCTCCACGGCGTACGGGTGGAAGCGGGCGACGTCCGGCACCGGGGAGATCCCGCCGTGGCCCACGTAGTAGACGAGCTGGCTGTTGGCGATCGGGTGCGTCTCGTACACCCGGTGGTCGGGCTTCGGCAGGCCGAACCGGGTCAGGTCGCCCACGGTCAGCCGCAGCGTCCAGTGGTAGAGCCACTGCCGCACCCGCAGCGGCACCCGCAGCGCCAGCAGCGCGTCGTTGACCTGGTCCGTCGGGCGGCCGAGGACGTACTTCGGGGCGTACCAGTAGCCTCGGCGGGTGGAGTGCCAGCAGTGCGACGCCTGCTGGGCGGCCTCGACGGCGATGTCGCAGCCGGTGTTGCCGGCGCCGACCACGAGCACCCGCTTGCCGCGCAGCTGCGCCGGGTCCTTGTAGGACGAGGCGTGCACGACCTCGCCCCGGAACTCCTCCAACCCCTCGTAGCGGGGCAGCTTCGGCGACCAGTTGTGCCCGTTGGCGACCACCACCGCCGCGTAGCGGGAGGTGCGCTCCGGGCCGTAGCCGCCCGTGCTGCGGGTGGTCACGTCCCAACGGTCCCCCTCGGCCGGCTCCACCCGGACGACCTCGGTGCCAAACCAGACGTGCGCCCGCAGGTCGAAGTGGTCGGCGTACCGCTCCAGATACGACAGGAGCTGGCTGTGGTGCGGGTAGTCGGGCCAGTCGTCGGGCATCGGGAAGTCGGGGAACTGGGTGAACGGCCGGGACGAGATCAGGTGCGTGCTCGCGTACACCGGGCTGCGGTCGTGCCGCCAGTTCCAGGCCCCGCCGACGCCGGTCTCCCGCTCGTAGCAGTCGACGCCGAACCCGTGTTCCTTCAGGTTCTTGACGGCGACGAGCCCGCTGGCCCCCGCGCCGATGACGCAGACGGTGTCGCCCCGGTCGGAGACCGGCCGACCGTCGCGGGTCAGGGCGAGCGTGCTCGCCTCCGGGTCGGGCCGGCCGTGATCGGTGGAGGTGGACACCGGGATCTCCTTTTGTGCGGCACGAGGGCCGGGTCGCGCAGCATCCTCTCCACTACGGAGCGGGATGTCCAGCCCCGGGGCGCGGACGACGGTCAGCCGGCCCCGGGCAGCAGCAGGTCGACGAGGACCGGGAAGTGGTCGCTGGCCCGGCGGGTCTGCGGGGTGTCGACCACGTCGTAGTCGACCACCGTGACGCGCGGGTCGACGAAGAGGGCGTCGATCCGCCGCCGGGGGCTCGCGCACGAGTAGGTGAGCCGGTCGGCCCGGTCCATCGCCACGGCGGCGTCGGTCAGCCCGCCCGCCACGGTGGCCCACGCCGGCCCGTCCGGCCCCTCGTTCAGGTCGGCCGCGGCGATCACCGGCGTGGTGGCGGCGTCGAGGTCGCGTTTGAACAGCGCGGCCTGCCCGGGCCGCTCGGCCGGGTCGGTGGACAGGTGCGAGCCGGCCACGGTGAACCGGGCGCCACCGGCGACCACGCACTCGGCGTACGCGGCGCCGCGCAGGTGCCGGCCCGGGGTGAGCGGGAAGCGTCGGCACCGGGTGTCCAGCACCCGCACCCGCAGGCTGGTCAGCAGCAGGTTGCCCAGCGCGGGCAGCCCGCCGGCGGCCACCACCAGGCCGAACGACTCGGCCAGCGCGGCCGACTTCTGCCGCCACCGGAACCGGCGCGGCCCCTCCTGCACGACCACCACGTCCGGCCGGGCGGCGCGGACCACCGCCGCCAACGCGGCCGTGTCGTCCCGTTGACCGTGGATGTTGTACGACACGACGCGCAGCGACACACCCGGGCTCTGCGTCACGGCCCGCCTCAGATCCGGCGGGCCAGGTCGGCGGCGCCGATGACGCCGGCGGTGTTGCCCAGCTCGGCCGGGCGGATCTCGGCCACCGGAAGCCGGCTGCGCTGGGCGAGCGCCTCGGTGAACGACCGGCGGGTCGGGCCGAGCAGCAGGTCACCGGCGTCGATCACGCCGCCGCCGACGACGAGGACCTGCGGGTCGAGGATCTGCGCCATGTCGGCGAGGCTGGTGCCGAGCCAGCGCCCGACCTGCGCGAACGCCTCGGTGGCGACCGGGTCGCCGCCCTGCGCCGCGGCGGTCACCATGCGCCCGGTGATCGCCTCGGCGTCGCCGCCGGACAGCTCCAGCAGGGCCACGGCGCGGTGCGGCTCCTGCCGGGCGGCCGCGCGGGCGAACCGCACCAGGGCGCTGCCGCTCGCGTACTGCTCGATGCAGCCGAGCCGGCCGCAGCCGCACTGGTGGCCGTCCGGCACGGTGAGCATGTGGCCGAGCTCGGCGGCGATGCCGTTGGCGCCGCGCAGCAGTTCGCCGCCGAGCACGATGCCGCCGCCGACGCCGGTGCCGATGGTGAACATGACCATCGAGTCGTCGGCGTCCCGGGCCGCGCCGTGGCGGAACTCCGCCCAGGCCGCGACGTTGGCGTCGTTCTCCACGATCACCGGCAGGCCGGTCGCGGCACTGACGTAGTCCCGCAGCGGCTCGTCGCGCCAGGCGAGGTTCGGCGCGAACAGCACGGTGGAACGGCCGGCGTCGATCCAGCCTGCCGCGCCGATGCCGACCGCCTCGATCGACCGCCCGACGGACAACTCGGTGACCAGTTCGATGATGACGTCCCGGGTCTTGGCGACGTCGTCGGCGGGGGTGTCCCGTCGGGCCTGCACGAGGACCGTGCCGGCGGCGTCCACGACACCACCGGCCACCTTCGTGCCACCGACGTCGACTCCGATGGTCAGCGTCACCGCTGCCACTCCCCTCTGCTGTGCTGCCCGCGCCCGCGCCGCCGGACGACCGGCGCGTGGTCGGGATGTGCGATGGTCAGGCCGCGTCGCCTGGTGGGTGCTCGCCTGCGTCGCCGGGCGCCCGCGCCGCGGGCACCACGGGACGGTCGGCGGACGTCCGCACGGTCGCCGCGACGGCCGGCCCGGCGGCGTCGACGGGCGGTGCGGCGGCCGGGACGGCCACGTCCTCCGCCCGGGTGGCGGCGGACCAGACGTCCCGCTCCGCTGCCGGCTGAGAATCATGCCCGCTACGGGTGGCCTCGCGCCAGACGTGGTCGTCCGCGCCATCCGGTTCGGCGGTCGACGCCGCTGCGGCGGCCGGCTCGGCGGGGGGCTCCGGCGGGGCGAACGCGCGCAGCAGGCTGGCCACGCCGGCGGCCAGGTCGCCGGCGCCGGTGGCGAGGCGCTCGGCGAATTCCGGACTCGGATCGCGCAACGCGGCGATGCCCCGACAGACCGGGCAGACGCAGCATTCCGGCCCGCCGGTGGCGAAGCCGCCCCCGGATCCCCCGGTCGGCTCGCCCGGGGCGGCGCTGTGACCGAGGACACCCGACACGATCCCACCGAGCGGACCCCACGGGCCCGTCCCGGAGCCGGACGTCGCGAGGCGCGCGCCGGCCAGCAGCGTGGCGACCAGTCGTTCCGCCTCTTCCCGGGCCGAACCCGGATCCGTTGCACCCATGGTCGGCTCCTCTACCCTGCCGCCGGACGCGTCACTGCGCCGCACCGGGTGCTTCTACCCGGCGCTTGAGCTGCTTCAACGCGGTATCCATGATCATTTTCTCGGCCTTGCGGCGGAACATCCCGAGCATTCCGACCGAGAGCTCGACCTCAAGGGTGTAGGTCACGGTCGTCGTGCCGTCCGGGTTGCCCACCAGGTCGTACGAGCCGCGCTGGGACTTCTGCATCTTCGAGGGCGCCACCAGGTGCCACTCGATCCGGGAGAGGTCCTCGGCGTACTCGTAGGCCAGCACGTACTCGTCGGCCATCACCCCGGCGTCGATGACGAACCGGACCTGGCTGGCGTAGCCGTCCTCGTACTCCTCGATCACCTCCGCCCGCCGCACCGCTTCGGTCCACTCGGGGTAGCTCGGGAAGTCGCAGACGACCGCCGCCACCCGTTCCGGTGGCGCGCCGACGACGATCGACTGGGTGGAGGAGTCCGCCATGGGGGGAGGCTACCCGGCGCCGGCCGCGCGTACGCCGCGCCGCCCCCGCACGCACCGGGGGCGTGTCCCCCGCCGGCACGGCGAGCACCGGGCTACCTGCCTATTCGCCCCGGCCGCCGAGACGGGTAGGTTTCGACAGAGCCGACCCGTGGTGGCGGCCGGCACGGCCAGTGAGCACGAGGGAGTGCAGGTGCGCGAGTTCTCCGTCCCGCCGATCGTCACCGTCGGCGACGCGGCCAACCTCACCGATCCGGTCTGGGAAAACGCCGAGGTCGCCCCGGACGCGGTCCAGTTCGTCCGCCCGAGCGGGGCGGCCGACGGCGGGACGACCTGGGCCGACGTCACCTGCCGACAGTTCCGCGACGAGGTCGTCGCGGCGGCCCGGGGCCTGGTCGCCGCCGGCGTCCAGCCGGGCGACCGGGTCGGCCTGATGAGCCGCACCCGCTACGAGTGGACCCTGCTGGACTACGCGATCTGGGCGGCCGGCGCGGTCACCGTGCCGATCTACGAGAGCTCCAGCGCCGAGCAGGCCGCGTGGATCCTCGCCGACTCCGGTGCGGTGGCCTGCGTGGTGGAGAGCAACGCCCACGCCACCCTGGTCGCGGGCCTGCGGGACCGGCTGCCCGAGCTCCGGCACCTCTGGCAGATCGACCTGGGCGCGGTGGACGACCTGGTCCGCTCCGGCGCGTCGGTCGACCCGACCGAGATCGACCGGCGGCGCGCCGCCGTACGCGCCGACGACCTCGCCACCGTCATCTACACCAGCGGCACCACCGGCCGCCCCAAGGGCTGCGTCCTCACCCACCGGAACATGTACGCCGACATCGCCAACGCCGTGCCGGTGCTGCCGAACCTCTTCCGGTCCGACGCGTCGACCCTGCTCTTCCTCCCGCTGGCGCACGCCTTCGCCCGGCTGATCCAGATCGGCGTGGTCCAGGCGCGGGCCACCATGCGGCACTGCGCGGACACCAGGAACCTGGTCGCCGAGCTGCAGGACTTCCGTCCCACCTTCGTGCTCTCGGTGCCCCGGGTGTTCGAGAAGGTCTACAACGGGGCCAAGCAGAAGGCCGAGGCGGACGGCAAAGGCAGGATCTTCGCCCGCGCCGAACAGGTCGCCATCTCGTACAGCGAGGCCCTGGAGACCGCCGGCGGCCCCGGCCTGGCGCTACGCGTGCAGCACGCGCTCTTCGACAGGCTGGTCTACCGCAAGCTGCGGGCGGCGCTCGGCGGCCGGTGCCGCGACGCGATCTCCGGCGGCGCCCCGCTCGGCGCCCGGCTGGGCCACTTCTTCCGCGGCATCGGCGTCAGCGTCTGCGAGGGGTACGGCCTGACCGAGACCTCCCCCGCCGCCGCCGCGAACCTGCCCGACGCCACCCGGATCGGCACGGTCGGCCGGCCGCTGCCGGGCGTGACGATCCGGATCGACGACGACGGGGAGATCCTGATCTCCGGCGACCTGGTCTTCCGCGGCTACTGGGGCAACGAGGAGGCGACCGCCGAGGTGCTCAGCCCGGACGGCTGGTTCCGCACCGGCGACCTGGGCCACCTCGACGCCGACGGCTTCCTGAGCATCACCGGCCGGAAGAAGGAGATCATCGTGACGGCCGGCGGCAAGAACGTCGCCCCGGCCGTGCTGGAGGACCAGGTGCGGGCGCACCCGCTGGTCAGCCAGTGCCTGGTCGTCGGCGACCGGCAGCCGTTCATCGCCGCGCTGGTCACCCTCGACGAGGAGGCGCTGCCCCGGTGGCTGTCCTCCGCGGGGCTGCCGGCGGACACCCCGGTCGAGAAGCTGCGCGAGCACGAGGGGCTGCGGGCGGAGATCCAGGGCGCGATCGACACCGCCAACCAGGCGGTCTCCAAGGCCGAGGCGATCAAGGTGTTCCGGATCCTGCCCCGCGACTTCACCGAGGCGACCGGCGAGCTGACGCCGTCGCTGAAGGTCAAGCGCCAGGTCGTGCACAAGTCGTACGCGGCGGAGATCGCCGACATCTACCGGCGCTGACTACCATCCGTCACGTGCCCGCCTCGACGCCCACCCGGCCCCAGCCGCATCCCCTCGCCGCCGCGGCGCGCGTGGTCATGCTGGCGCTCGTCGCCGTCCTGACCCTGTTCGCCACGCGCGACGTCACCCAGCTCTGGTGGGTGGCGCTGCTCGCCGCCGCCGGGCTGCCCGCGCTGCTGGCGCCCGCGCACCGGCTGGTCGGCCCGCTCAGCCGGGTGGCCGAGGTGGTGGTGCTGGGGCTGGCCGCGAGCCAGGTCGCCGCCGTCGCGACCATCGGCGGGGACGTCGGCGGGCTGGGCGCCTCCGCGGTGCTGCCCTACCTGGCGGTCCCGGTGGCCGTCACCGCGCTGCGCCGCCGGTTCGCCGAGGGCGCCGCCCTGCTGGCGGTCACCGCGGCCACCCTGCTGGTGGCCGGCGCGCTCACCGGGGTCGACGGCGGCCGGCAGATCGGCCAGCTCGGCTACCTCGCGGTCTGCGCCCAATGGCTGATCCTGGCCGGGCTCGGCCTCTACGCGGCCGGCACCCTGCACCGGCTGATGCAGGTCCGCAACGACGGCAAACCCCAGCCGTACGCCGAGGCGACCCGGCTGCTCACCCAGCTGCGCACGGTGGCGCGGCAGCTGCCCGGGGCCACCCTCGACCCGGGCGGCATCTCCGAGCACCTGCTCGAGGAGCTGCGCGCGGTGGCGCGGGCGGACCGGGCGGCGGTGCTGTCGGCCAGCGGCGGCGGCCGGCTCGTGGTGCTCGCCCAGGTGGGCGTGGACCGGGTGGACTGGGAGACGACGCTGGACGCGGATTCGGCGATCGCCGACGCGTGGGCCAGCCAGCAGCCGCACACCGCCGCCCGCTCGCAGGCCCGGTCGCACCGGGGCGGCGACGTCTCCGCGCTGATCGTGCCGCTGGTGGCCGGGGTGCGCACGGTCGGCCTGGTGGTGCTGGAGGCGGACGCGGCGCAGGCGTACCCGGCCGGGGTGGTGTCCCGGGTGACCGGGCTGACCCGCCCGGCCGCGCTCCGGCTGGAGGCGGCGCTGCTCTTCGACGAGGTCCGCTCGCTGGCCACCAACGAGGAGCGGCAGCGGCTGGCCCGGGAGATCCACGACGGGGTGGCACAGGAGCTGGTGATGGTCGGCTACGGCATCGACAACGCCCTGGCCACCGTGCACGACGACGCCGAGGAGACCGCCGAGAGCCTGCGCGCGCTGCGCCACGAGGTGACCCGGGTGATCACCGAGCTGCGGCTGAGCCTGTTCGAGCTGCGCAGCGAGGTCGACCGGCACGGCGGGCTGGCCGCCGCGATCGCCGAGTACGCCCGCACGGTCGGCGCCTCCGGCGGACTGCGGGTCCACCTCTCCCTGGACGAGTCCACCGCCCGGCTGCCGGCCGCCACCGAGGCCGAACTGCTGCGCATCGCCCAGGAGGCGGTCACCAACGCGCGCAAGCACGCCGGAGCCGCGAATCTGTGGGTCACCTGCGAGGTCGACCCCCCGTACGCCCAGATCGAAGTGTCGGATGACGGTCAGGGGATTGCTGACCAGCGCTCGGACGGGCACTACGGTCTTGCGATCATGGCCGAGAGGGCGGAACGTATCCGGGGCCGGTTGGAGATCAGGCCGCGGCAACCGAGCGGCACGACCGTCGCGGTGGTGCTCGGCTCGTCGCCCCGGCGCGATAACGTGCGCGGTAGCGTAGCGGCACCAGAAGGGGAGTAACCCGAGGATGACCACAAGTCCGACACCGGCGACCCGTACCAAGGTCCTCCTTGTCGACGATCACGACCTGATCCGCAAGGGCCTGCGGCACGCGTTCGAGCGTGACCGGCAGTTCGAGGTCGTCGGCGAGGCCGCCACGGCGGCGGAGGGCGTACGCCAGGCCGGTGCGCTGCAGCCGGATGTGGTGATCATGGACCTGCGGCTGCCCGACGGCAGCGGTCTGGAGGCCACCCGGGCGCTTCGCAAGTCGAGCGCCTCGATGGGCATCGTCGTGCTCACCATGTACGCCGGCGACGACCAGCTCTTCGGCGCCCTGGAGGCCGGGGCGAGCGCGTTCGTGCCCAAGACGGCGCCGGCCGACGAGGTCGTCGCCGCCGCCCGGCACGCCGCCTCCTCCCCCAGCGCCTTCACCGCCGCCGACCTGGCCGAGGCGATGAAGCGCCGGCTGGCCCCGTCCGGGCCGCAGCTGTCCCCCCGCGAGGGCCAGGTGCTGCGGCTGCTCGCCGACGGGATGAGCGTGGCGGGCATCGCCAAGCAGCTCTTCGTCAGCGAGTCCACCGCCAAGACCCACATCTCGAAGCTCTACGAGAAGCTGGGTGCGGCCAACCGGGCGCAGGCGCTGATGACCGCGCTGCGGCTGGGCCTGCTCGAGGCTCCGGACGCCCCGAAGTTCTGAACGGTTCCCTCCGGGAGCCCAGCGACGCACCACCGACAGGCCCGCGCCCGCCGACGCCGGCGCGGGCCTGTCGGCGCATCGACCGACGTCGTCACCTTGCGGGGCGGCGCGCTATGGTCTCCCCGCCGGGCAACCGGCAGAATACCGGCGCGGGCAACGGCGTCCGCACCGCCGACACGAGGGGTGAGCGCATGCAGCGGCCGGACTGGGCACCCGACGAGATCGACATCGAGCGCCCCAGCGTGGCCCGCATGTACGACTACTACCTCGGCGGCTCGCACAACTTCGCGGTGGACCGGGCGGCGGCCCAGGCGATGGTGGCCGCCGTGCCGGAGGCGCCGCTGATGGCGCAGGCCAACCGGGCCTTTCTGCGCCGGGCGGTGCAGTTCCTCCTCGACGCCGGCGTCCGGCAGTTCCTGGACATCGGCTCGGGCATCCCCACCGTCGGCAACGTGCACGAGATCGCCCAGCGCGAGGCCCCCGACGCCCGGGTCGTCTACGTCGACGTGGACCCGGTGGCGGTGGCGCACAGCCGGGAGATCCTCGACGGCAATGACCGCGCCGCGGTGGTGCAGGAGGACCTGCGTCATGCCGAGCGCATCGTCGCCCACCCCGAGGTCCGCCGGCTGCTCGACTTCGACCGGCCGATCGCCGTGATGATCGTGGCGGTGCTGCACTTCGTCTCCGACGACGACCGGCCGGCCGAGCTGCTGCGGACGCTGCGCCAGGCGCTGGCGCCGGGCAGCTACCTGGTGCTCTCGCAGGCCAGCGCCGACGGCCGCGGCGACGAGGAGCGGGCCGACGCCGAGCGCGTCTACCGGCGCACCGACAATCCCCTGTGGATCCGCAGCCGGGGCGAGCTGACCGCGTTGTTCGACGGCTTCGAGCTGGTCGAGCCCGGCGTGGTCTGGGTGCCGCAGTGGCGCCCGGAGTCCGCCGACAGCGCCGAGTACGCCGAACGGGCGGCCTTCATCGGCGGCGTCGGGCGGCTCGATGGGTGAGTTGCCGGGGGCCGCGGCCCTCGCCGTGCCGCCCGGGACGACCGTGCGGCGTCCGTCGCGCCCGGGAGCGTTCGCCCGGGCGTGGGCCAAGGCCGTCTCCGGCACCAGTTACCTGCCGATGACCCAGGCACAGCTGGAGGCGCTGCTGCAACGCCTCACCGACCAGCTCGCGGGGGCGCTGCTGTCCGACCCGTTCGACCTGCGGGTCGGGCACCGCGTCGGCACGGAACTGGTGGCCGCGCACATCGCGTCGCCCGAGGCGCTGGGGCGTACGGTCGAGGTCGTCCAGCTCCGGCTGGCCCGCGACCTCGGGCTGGTCGGCGAGGAGGTCGGGGACCGGCTGGCCCGGCTGCTGGCCGCGGTGTCCATCGGGTACTCCCGTGCGCTGCGGGACCGGACGCTGGACGAGCAGGAGTCGATCCGGCGGGCCGCGATGACCGCCCGGGCGCAGGCGGAGCGGGCGCTGCGCGCCAGCGAGGCCCGCTTCCGCCACCAGGCGACCCACGATCCGCTGACCGACCTGCCCAACCGCGCGCTGTTCACGGAGCGCCTGAGCGCCGCGATCGACTCCCCCGGCCCGGGCGGGGAGCGCGTCGGGGTCTGCTTCCTGGACCTGGACCGGTTCAAGGTGGTCAACGACTCGCACGGGCACCAGGTCGGCGACGGGCTGCTGGCCACCGTTGCCGACCGGCTCCGCCGGGCCATCGACGGGCATCTGGTGGCCCGGCTCGGCGGCGACGAGTTCGTCGTCCTGGTCGAGCGCACCACCGGCACCGACGACGTCGTCGCCGTGGCGGAGGCGGCGCTGGCCGCGGTGCGCGCGCCGGTGCTGGTGGACGGGCACGAGCTGTGCGTGTCGGCGAGCATCGGCATCGTGGAGCGGCAGGTCGCCGGCACCTCCCCCGGTGACCTCATGCGGGCGGCCGACAGCACCCTGCACTGGGCGAAGGCCGCCGGCGGCGCCCGCTGGGCGCTCTACGACGCCGACCGCGACCGTCGGGAGCTGGCCCGGTACGCGCTCTCCGCGGCCATCCCGGCCGCCCTGGAGCGGGGCGAGTTCTACCTCGACTACCAGCCGCTGACCTCACTGCGCGACGGCCGGGTGGTCGGCGTGGAGGCGCTGGTGCGCTGGCGCCACCCGGAGCTGGGCGTCCTGCGACCGGACAGCTTCATCGGCCTGGCCGAGGAGACCGGGCTCATCGTCCCGCTCGGCGGGTGGGTGCTGGCCGAGGCGTGCCGGCAGGCGGGTAGCTGGTCCGCCGTAGTCGCGACGGCCCCGTTCGTCAGCGTCAACCTGGCGGTACGGCAGGTCCGCCGCCCCGGCCTGGTCCAGGAGGTCCGCGGACTGCTGCGGCGCACCGGCCTGCCGCCGGGGCGGCTTCAGCTGGAGATCACCGAGAGCACCATGATGAGCACCGCCGAGGAGCCCGTCCGGGCGCTGCGGGTGCTGGCCGACCTCGGCGTCCGGATCGCCATCGACGACTTCGGCACCGGCTACTGCAACCTGGCGTACCTGCGGGACCTGCCGGTGACCGAGCTGAAGGTGGCCGGTCAGTTCGTGGCCGGGCTGCGCGCGCCGGAGAGCCGGGCCGACGAGCGGATCCTCGCCTCGCTCGTGTCCCTGGCGCACGCGCTGGACCTGACCGTCACCGCCGAGGGCGTGGAGACCGCCGGGCAGGCGGAGCGGCTGCGGGCGATCGGCTGCGACGCCGCCCAGGGCTGGCACTTCGGCCGCCCGGACTCGGCCGAGCGCCTCCTCGAACGCCTCCGCTGACCGCCGGCCACCCCACGCCCCTTCCGACCACTGTCGACCGCCCTGGTCTCATGGACGGGGCAGCTCGACAGCGCGCAGGCGGGCACACCCGGCACCCCGCCAGGCGGGCGTCAGCCGGCCAGCAGGGCCGCCATCCGCCGCGCCTGGGTCTCCCAGCGCCACTCCCGCTCCACCCATGCGCGACCGGCCGCGCCGAACTGGCGGGCCAGGTCCCGGTCGGCGAGCAGCGTGGCCACCCGGTCGGCGAGCTGGGCGACGTCCCGGCCGCGCACCACGAACCCGGTCTCGCCCTCGCGGACGGCGTCCGGCGCGCCGCCGGAGTCGCCGGCCACCACCGGCAGGCCGGTCGCGGAGGCCTCCAGGTAGACGATCCCGAGCCCCTCGACGTCCAGCCCCCGGTTGCGGGTGCGGCACGGCATCGCGTAGACGTCGCCGGCGGCGTAGTGGGCGGGCAGTTCGGCGGACGGCACCGAGCCGGTGAAGACCACGTCCCGCTCGACCCCCGCCTGGCGTGCCAGCTTCTCCAGCGTGGCCCGGTACGGCCCGCCGCCGACCACCAGCAGCGCGGCGTCGGGCACCCGCCGGCGGATCTCGGGCATCGCCCGGATCAGCATGTCCTGGCCCTTGCGCGGCACCAGCCGGGAGACGCAGACCACCACCGGGCGGTCGGCCAGGCCGAGCCGACGCCGCACCGGTTCGCCGTCGACGGACGGGTGGTAGGTGTCCACGTCCACCCCGGGCGCGAGCCGGTGCAGCTCGGTCACCCCGTGCAGCGCCCGCTCCAGCCGCACCCTGGTGTACTCGCCCAGGTAGGTGGTCACGTCCACGCCGCGACCGATCCGGCGCAGCGCGGCCCGGGCGCCCGGCAGCGCCGCCCAGCCGACCTCGTGGCCGTGGGTCTGCGCCACCGCCCGGCGGATGCCCGCCCGGCGTCGCAGGCCGGCGGCGAGCAGCCCGAGGGGGGCCGCCGCGCCGAACCACACGGTGTCGCAGTCGTACGTCCGGGCCAGCCGGGCGGCCCGGCGGGCCACCGGCGGGGTGGGCAGCAGCACGCCGGTGCGCTCCCGGACCACCTCGAAGGGCTGGTCGGCGTCGAACTTCTCCGCGCCGCGCCAGGTCGAGGCGTAGACGACCACCGAGCCGGCGGGCTGGCGCACCGCGAGGTTGTGCACGAAGGACTGGATGCCGCCCGGGCGGGGCGGGAAGTCGTTGGTGATCAGCAGCGTACGGCTCATCGGCCGGCCTCCCTGGCGTGGGCGCGGGCGGCGGCCATCCGCTCGACCGTGGACGGGTGCGTGGCGGAGTAGAGGTACTCCCAGCGCGGCGGATCGGGATCGGCCAGGTTGATCCCGGCGAGCCGGCGCTGCATCGCCTCGAAGGCGGCCGGGTCGCCGGTCAGGGCCAGCGCGTGCGCGTCGGCGCGTGCCTCCACCCGCCGCGACATCAGCGCCTGCACCGGGGTGGAGACCAGCCCGGCGACCGTCACCAGGGCGATCAGCAGGGGGAAGGCGCGCGGTTGGGCGACCGAGTCGACGCCGGCCAGCCGCAGCAGCGGGCCGGAGGACCCGATCAGGTAGAGCGCGACCACCGCGGCGGCGGCGCCCAGCGCCCCGGTCAGCGTGCCGACCGACACGTCGCGGTCCTTGGCGTGCCCCAGCTCGTGCGCCACGACAGCGGTCACCTCGGCCGGCGTCGCCTCGCGCAGCAACGTGTCGTAGACGACCACCCGCCGGGTCGGCCCGAGGCCCGAGACGTACGCGTTCACCGCCCGGGTGCGCCGCGAGGCGTCGGCGACCAGCACGTCGCGTACGGGGACGCCGTCGCGGGCCGCCATCGTCATCAGTTCGGTGCGCAGCGGGCCCTGCTCCATCGGGGTGAACCTGTTGAACACCGGTTCCACCAGCACCGGCAGCACGAAGGAGAGCAGCACCACCAGGGTCGCGGCGCCGGCCGCGCCGAACGCCCACCACCAGCGCGGCGACAGCCGGATGACGGTGTAGAAGCCGAGCAGCGCCACCGCGCCGATGACGGCGCTGACCGCGTACGACTTGAGCAGGTCGACGGTCCAGCCGCTCCAGCCGTTGGTGGCGAGCCCGTAGCGGGTGAGCACGCTCTGGCGCCAGGCGGCGAACGGGAGGGTGACCAGGTCGGCGACGAGCACCACGGCGAGCCCGCCGAGCACGGCCTGGGCGATCCAGTGGCCGCCGAAGGGACGGCCGGCCAGCTCGACCAGCCGGCTGCCCAGCGGGGTGAGGCCGAACGCCAGGGCGACCAGCAGGCCGAGGGCCAGCGCGGCCCAGCCGGCGGGGCGCAGCGCGGAGCGGAACTCCCGGCCGCGGGCCACCTGGTCGGCGGGGAGGTCACCCAGCGCGGCCAACTGGTCGGCCCGCGGCGCGGGCGGGCGCTGCCACGGGATCAGCACCGCGGCGGTCACCACCAGGGCCACGGTCAGGCCGACCAGGGTCAGCACCGCCCAGCCGCGCGGGCTCACCGGGGCCCACCCCGCACCGCGCGGCGGCCCGCCGGCGGCACCGCCCGCGACCGTCCGGGGCCCCCGGCGCCGCCGATCGCGGCGGGGCTGCCGCCACCGCGCCGTACCCGCGTCATGCGCCGCTCCCTCCCGCCGTGAGGGCCCATCCTATTGCCCGCGTCGGCGGCGCCCGCCCCGACCGGACCCGCACCCCGCCGCCGGCTGCCCTCCTTGGCGGCCCGCCCAGGTCGGGCATGGCTGTCGCAGCCCCGGCGTCGGTGGCCGTCGCGCCCCACCGACGCCATCGCGCGCCATCATGACGTCATGCGATGCCAGAACTGTCTTGTCATGACGTCGTGATGATGTCATAGTGGCGTCATGGACCTGACGTCGTATGTCGACAACCTCCGGCAGGAGCTGGCCGGCGTCGCCGAACTCGGCGGCGAGGAGGCCCGGGCGCTGGCCGAGCGACTCGCCGGGCCGCTCGAGTCGGCGCTCCGTCTGGCGCTGCTGGACGCGCTGACCGCCGCGGCGGCGGAGATCACCCGCGACCTGGCACCCGGTTCGGTCGAGCTGCGCCTGCGCGGGCGCGAGCCGAGCTTCGTCGTGACGCCACCGCCGACCGGCCCCGAGTTCCAGGGCGAGCCCGAGGCTCCCGAGCCGGCCACCCCACCTCCGGCGGACACCGAGGAGGGCGCCACCTCGCGGATCAGCTTCCGCCTCTCGGAGCACCTCAAGAACCGCATCGAGGAGGCGGCCGCCCGCGACGGCCTCTCCGTCAACGCCTGGCTCGTCCGGGCGGCGACCGCCGCCGTGGCGACGACCGGGGCGGCGGGCCGGCACGCGCCGCGACGCGCCCCCCGGGGCGGGGAGCGCTACACCGGCTGGGCTCGCTGAGCGCCCGCCACCGGTGCGCGTCACCAGCTCCGACCATCCGTCCCGTTCCGGGACGTCCACTCCGTTCAGAAGGGACCGTCGTGCCCACATTCGACACCCCCGCGCCGATCTCGGCCACCGTCGACCTGGTCGTCGGTGACGCCCGGATCACCGCCACCGACCGCACGGACACCGTCGTCGACGTCCGGCCGAGCAACGCCGCCGCCGACGCCGACGTCCGGGCCGCCGAACAGACCCGAGTGGAGTACGCCGACGGCCGGCTCCTGGTCAAGGCGCCCCGGCAGCGCGGATTCGGCCTGGTCGGCAAGCCCGGCTCGATCGACGTGACGATCACGCTGCCCGCCGGCTCACACCTGCACGGCAACGCCTCGGCGGGGGCGTTCCACGGCGCCGGTCGGCTCGGCAACTGCCGGATCCGGATCGCGGCCGGCGACATCGAGCTGGACCGCACGGCCGACGCCGATCTCGACACCTCCGCCGGCGGCGTCCGGGTGGAGCACGTCGCGGGCCAGGCCCGCATCAGCACCGGGTCCGGCCGGATCCGGGTGCAGGAGGTCGAGGGCGACGCGGTGGTCAAGAACTCCAACGGCGAGAGCTGGCTGGGCACCGTCACCGGCGAGGCGCGCGTGAAGGCGGCCAACGGCGACATCGCCGTCGACCGCGCGCACGCCTCGGTCACCGCCACCACCGCCAACGGCGACGTCCGGATCGGCGAGGTCTCGGCGGGCACGGTGTCGGTCAGGACCGCGAGCGGCGGGCTCGACATCGGCGTGCGCTCCGGCACCGCCGCCCTGCTCGACCTGCACACCCAGTTCGGCCGGGTGGACAACCACCTCGAGGCGTACGAACCGCCCGGCGAGCCGGAGAGCGCCGTACGCGTGAACGCCCGGACCTCCTTCGGCGACATCGTGATCCACCGCCGCTGATCCCCCACGCCACCACTTCCCGGCCGGCTCGGCGGCCGGCCCAGCCCCCGACCGGCCCGACGGCCGGCGTGGAAGGAGAAGACGTGCCACCCAACTCGACCCCGGCGGCCATCACGGTCGCCGGCCTCCGGAAGTCCTTCGGCGACCACGTGGTGCTCGACGAGATCGACCTCACCGTCGCCGCAGGGACGATCTTCGCGCTGCTCGGCCCCAACGGCGCCGGCAAGACCACCACCGTGCAGATCCTGTCCACCCTGATCGGCGCCGACTCCGGCGAGGCGCGGGTCGCCGGTCACGACGTCGCCCGGGAGCCCGACGCGGTACGCGCCGCGATCGGCGTGACCGGCCAGTTCTCCGCCGTCGACGGCCTGCTCACCGGCGAGGAGAACCTGCGGCTCATGGCCGACCTGCACCACCTGTCCCGAGCCGAGGGGCGGCAGCGCGCGCGGAGCCTGCTCAGGATGTTCGACCTGGTCGAGGCGGCCGGCAAGCCCGCCGCCAGCTACTCCGGCGGGATGCGCCGGCGGCTCGACCTGGCGATGGGTCTGGTCGGCCGCCCCCGCGTGGTGTTCCTCGACGAGCCGACCACCGGGCTCGACCCGCGTAGCCGGCAGGCCATGTGGCAGATCGTACGGGGCCTGGTGGCGGACGGCGTCACCATCTTCCTGACCACCCAGTACCTGGAGGAGGCGGACCAGCTCGCCGACCGGATCGCCGTGCTCGACCACGGCCGGCTGGTGGCGGAGGGCAGCGCGGCGGAACTCAAACGGCTCGTCCCCGGCGGGCACATCAGCCTGCGCTTCGCTGACCGGGCCGGGTTCGACTCGGCCGTGGTCGCTCTCGGCGACTCGTCCCGCGACGCCGCCGAACTCACCCTGCACGTGCCCAGCGACGGCGGTGTCCGGTCGCTGCGCAACGTGCTCGACCTGCTGGACAGCCGGTCGATCGCCGTGGAGTCGCTGTCGGTGCACACGCCCGATCTCGACGACGTCTTCCTGGCCCTCACCGGCCAGCCCGAGAAGGTGGGAACCCCCCGATGAGCACCCTGGCCTACGCCGTACGCGACTCCGGCACGATGCTGCGCCGCAACCTGCGACGCGGGGTGCGCTACCCGTCGATGACGGTGCTGCTCGCCGGCATGCCCATCCTGCTCCTGCTGCTGTTCGTCTACGTCTTCGGCGCGACCCTCGGCGCCGGGCTGGGCGGCGGTTCGGGCGACCAGGGCGACTACGTCGACTACGTCACCCCGGGGATCCTGCTGATAACCACCGGCCTGGCGGCCACCGGGACGGCGGTGTCGGTCGCCATGGACATGACCGAGGGCATCATCGCCCGGTTCCGGACCATGGCGATCGCCCGGGTGTCGGTGCTGACCGGCCACGTCCTGGGCAGCATGGTGCAGACCATGCTCAGCCTGGCGGTGGTCACCGGCGTCGCGCTGCTCATCGGGTTCCGGCCCAGCACGGGTGTCACGGCCTGGATCGCGGCGGCCGGGGTGCTGGCCATGACCACCTTCGCGTTCACCTGGCTCTCGGTCGCGATGGGTCTGGTCTCCAAGAGCGTCGAGACGGCGAGCAACCTCCCCATGCCGCTGACCTACCTGCCCTTCGTCGGCAGCGGATTCGTGCCCACCGACTCGATGCCGGACGGGCTACGGCAGTTCGCCGAGTACCAGCCCTTCACCCCCATCATCGAGACCCTGCGCGGGCTGTTGACCGGCGGGCCGGTGGGGACGAACGCCGTTCTCGCGGCGGCCTGGTGCGCCGCCATCGCGCTGGTCGGCTATCTCTGGGCGAAGAAGCTGTTCAACCGGGACCCGTCCCGCTGACCCGCACCGATCACGGATCCCCGACCGGCCGGCCGGTCGGGGCACCCGTGGTCGCGGTGCGGATCGGAGTCCCGACGCGGCCACCCGCGGCCGGCCCGGTCACGCGGCCTCGTGCCGCCCGGCGGGCCGGCGGGCCGGCGGGGGTGCGGACAGCACCTCCACCTCGAACCCGGCCCGGGCGAACACCTCGACCGCCCGGGCCTCGGCACCGCCCAGCCCGGCGGCCGGGGACGAATCGTCGAGCAGGGCGGTGACCAGGCAGTCGGAGCAGCCGCTCCCCCGGATCCCGCACCCGGCACAGTCGATGATCATCACGCCTCCTGGTGCGCTGCGGCGACCGGGCGCGGCGTCACTGTCGCCACCCGAACACCGTCGGTCACCACGACGCTAGGCGCGGGGTACGACAGAAAGGGACAACGGGGTCGCGGACGCCGGAATGCGATCAAGCACCCCGATCAGGACCGGGCGAGCCGCCGCAGCAGCGAGTCGGCCCCGAGCGGGTACGCGCCGTGCCGGCGTACGCCGTCGGCGACCTCCCGGTCGGAGGAGACCACCACCACCGGCCGGCCCGGCGGCTCGGCGCGGACCAGGCGCCGGATCAGCTCGTCGGCGGTCTCGCCCTTGCGGGAGAAGAGCACCCGGACCCCGCGCGGCGACGGGGGCAGTCCGTGCATCCGTTCCGCGCCGTCGAAGACCACGGTGACCTCGTCGCCGGTCTGCGCGGCGATCCCGCCCAGGCCGGTGATCAGCCGCTTGCGCTGCTGCTCCAGCGACATCTCGCCGAAGCCGCGCTTGGTGACGTTGTAGCCGTCGACGACGAGGTGCGCCCGGGGCAGCGCCAGCAACTGGTCGAGGCGGGCCGGGTCGTCGGTGTCGCGGGCGCGGGTGGCGGCGCCGGCCGCCGGGGCGGCGGTCTGGTCGGCGAAGGCGTCGGCGACGAAGTCGGCGGGCAGCTTGTCGACCGGGTCCAGCGCCAGCTCGCGACGCAGCCCGACGGCCGCCTGCCCGATGGTCTCCAGCAGCAGCCACAGCCGGGCGTCGTCCACCGACCGGGCCTCCTTGGCGCTGGCCCGGGCGACCCCGGCCGCCGCCTCCGCCTCGGCCAGCCGGGCCCGGACCCGGCGCAGCTCGGCGTCGGCGTCCGCCGCCGCCCGGGCGGCCCGGCCCCGCTCGGTGGCCAGCAACTCGTTGGCCTTGCGCTCGCGGGCCTGCGTCTCGCGCAGCGACCGGCCCAGCTGCCGGCTCTCCTCGCGCAGCTGCCCGAGCTCCTCGCGCACCCGGGCCAGCTCGTCGCGGAGCTTCTCCGCCTCCACCCGGGCCACCGCGCGGTCGTGCTCGGCGCGGGTGGCCCGCTGCTCGGCCTCGCGCACCAGCTCGGCGACGACCGCGCTGTCGGCCTCCGCGCGCACGGCCGCGCCGCTGGCCTCGATCAGCTCCCGCCACCCCCGGGGCCGGGCCAGGTAGGCCAGCGCGGCCACCTCGACCGGGTCGGCGGCGGCGGGCGCGGTGCCCTCGAGCACCGCCGCACCCAGGTCGCCGGTGTCGGCGAGCACCCGGGCGGTGATCCGCTGCCGGAACAGCGGGTCCCCGGTGAGCTGGGCGGCGATCGCCGGGGCGCCGAGCCGGGCCCGGCGGTTGGGGGCGAACTTGGCGACCCGGCGCAGCGGCACCGGCACCTCGTCGGCGGGCAGCCCGGGCAGCACGGCGGCGGTGAGCGCCACGATCCGCTGGCGGACCGGCTCGGGCAGCACGGGCTCCGGCTCGGGCAGCACGGGCTCCGGCTCGGGCAGCACGGGCTCCGGCTCGGGCGTGGACCCGTCGTCCGCCGATCCCTCGGGCGCGGACGACCCCTCAAGCGTGGGCCCGTCGTCCGCCGGGCCGTCGGCGACGACCTCCTCGGCCGCCTCGCGACCGGGCTCGACACCGGCCGCCTCAGACCCCTGCTCGACCGCCGCGGGCAGACCGCCCTCGTCGGGGCCGGCCCCACCGGCGTCGCGCACGGTGTCGACCGGCTCCTCCTGCGGGAGACGGTCGTCGTGCGGCTCGGTGAGGGGCATGTGGCAAGTCTCCCACCGCGACCGGGCCCACCGCCCGGTGAGTGAGCCGATCTCTCATCCTAGACCGGTGGTGACGGCTGGTGCCGGTGGGACGGGAGTGTCGGACCGGGACGCTAGCGTGCCGCCGATGGCACAGACGGAGTACGTCCAGGAGCCGCTGGCCGGCTTCGACCCGGGCGCGGGCGGGATCGATCCCGCGCTGCCGCTGTACGCGACGACGTTCGTGGTGGTCGACCTGGAGACCACCGGCGGCGCGCCGGACGGCGGCGGGATCACCGAGATCGGCGCGGTGAAGGTGCGCGGCGGCGAGGAGCTGGGCGTGCTGGCCACCCTGGTCAACCCGGGCGTGCCCATCCCACCGTTCATCACGGTGCTCACCGGCATCACGCAGGCCATGCTGGTCCCGGCCCCGCCGATCGAGCAGGTGCTGCCGAGCTTCCTCGAGTTCGTCTCCGACGCCGTGCTGGTCGCCCACAACGCCCCCTACGACGTCGGCTTTTTAAAGGCCGCGTGCGCGAAGCACGGCTACCGCTGGCCCAATCCCCGGGTGCTCGACACCGCCGCGCTGGCCCGCCGGGTGCTGACCCGCGACGAGGTGCCCAACCGCAAGCTCGGCACCCTCGCGGCCTACTTCCGCACCGCCACCCAGCCGACCCACCGGGCGCTCGACGACGCCAAGGCCACCGTCGACGTCCTGCACGGGCTGATCGCCCGGCTCGGCGGGCACCGGGTCGACACGATCGGCGACGCCATCGAGTTCGCCCGGGCGGTCACCCCGACCCAGCGGCGCAAGCGGCACCTGGCGGAGGGGCTGCCCAAGGCGCCCGGGGTCTACATCTTCCGGGCCGCCGACGACCGGCCGCTCTACGTCGGCACCTCCGGCGACATCGCCACCCGGGTGCGCAGCTACTTCACCGCCGCCGAGAAGCGGGCCCGGATCTCCGAGATGCTCGCCGCGGCCGAGCGGGTGGAGGCGGTCGAGTGCGCCCACTCGCTGGAGGCGGAGGTCCGCGAGCTGCGGCTGATCGGGGCGCACGCGCCGCCGTACAACCGGCGGTCGAAGTTTCCGGAGCGGGCGGTCTGGCTGAAGCTGACCGACGGTCCCTACCCCCGGCTCTCGGTGGTCCGGGGCATCGCCCCCGGCGATGCCGGCTACCTCGGCCCGTTCAGCTCCCGCCGGGCGGCGGAGCTGGCCGCCGCCGGCTTCCACGACGCCGTGCCGCTGCGGCAGTGCACCCACCGACTCTCGCTGCGCACGGTCACGCCGGCCTGCGCGCTGGCCGAGCTGGGCCGTTGCCCGGCGCCCTGCGAGCACCGGATCACCCCGGAGGAGTACGACGCACGTGCCGTCGCGCCGTTCCGCACCGCGACCGCCAGCGACCCGCAGCCGGTGGTCGACGCGCTGCTGGCCCGGATCGAGGTGCTCTCCCGCGACCAGCGCTACGAGGAGGCGGCGGTGGTGCGTTCGCGGCTGGCCGCGGTGCTGCGGGCGACGGTGCGGATGCAGCGGCTGGCCGCGCTGACCGGGATCGCCGAGCTGGCCGCGGCCCGCCCGGCGGCCGGGGGCGGCTGGGAGCTGGCCCTCGTGCGGTACGGCCGGCTGGCCGGGGCGGGGGTGTCCCCGCCCGGCGTCCACCCTCGACCGACGATCACCGCGATCCGGGCGACCGCCGAGACGGTGCCGCCCGGCCACGGCCCGGTTCCGCACGCCTCCGCGGAGGAGACCGAACGCATCCTGTCCTGGTTGGAACGGCCCGAGACCCGGCTGGTCGAGATGTCCTCCGGATGGGCTTCCCCGGTGGCTGGCGCGGCGCGCTTCCGCGACCTGTTGAGCAAGGCCGAGAGCGCCGCGTCCCACCAACTCTCGACCGAACGCTCATGACCATGTGTCCGATCGGACGACGTCGACTCGCTTAGGCTGTTAGAGAAGTGCAGTCCTGCCCGTTTCGTGGGCCTGCTCCCGGTTGCCGGGTCCCGGCGGCCGTGGGGCCGGGGTGAGGAGGTGTCCCACGTGGACGTCGACGCCGGACGCGGCGCCGCCCTGGGGGGCGCCCTTCCGACCCAACCGGGCGAGCTGCCGCTGACCCGCCGGCTCCGGTCGCTGCTGAGCTGGCCCACCGCCGACACCGACCCGGTGAACCACCTCGTCCGGACTCATCGGACGATCCACCCGGGCACCGAGCCCTCTGTGCTGCGTCGGGCCTACACCATCGCGGAGAACATGCACCGCGGGCAGTTCCGCAAGAGCGGCGAGCCCTACATCACCCACCCGCTGGCCGTGGCCCAGATCTGCGCCGAGATCGGTATGGACGCCACCACCCTGGTCGCCGCGCTGCTGCACGACACCGTGGAGGACACGCGCTACACGCTCCAGGCTCTCGCGGAGGACTTCGGGCGGGAGGTGGCGCACCTCGTCGACGGGGTGACCAAGTTCGACAAGGCGTTCTACGGCAAGGCCGCCGAGGCCGAGACGATCCGCAAGATGATCATCGCGGCCGGCAAGGACGTCCGGGTCCTGATCATCAAGCTGGCCGACCGGCTGCACAACATGCGCACCCTGGGCGTCCGGTCCGCCGCGTCCCGGGAGCGGATCGCCCGCAAGACGCAGGAGGTGCTGGTCCCGCTCTGCGACCGGCTGGGCATCCAGTTGCTCAAGCGGGAGCTCGACGACGTGGTGCTGCTGCACCTGGAGCCGGAGGAGCACGCCCGCATCGCCCGGCACGTGCACGACCGGCCGGGCTGGGACGCGTACCTCGACGAGGTGGTCGCCCGGGCGAAGTCGGCGCTGCGCCGAAACCGGGTCGACGCCGAGGTGACTCCCCGCCCCCGGCACCTCTACTCGATCTGGAAGGACACCGTGGCCGGCGGCCACACCGCCCCCTACGACCTGCCCCGCATCGCGATCGTGGTGGACGGCCCGGCCACCGACTGCTACGCGGCGCTGGGCGCGGTCCACGGCCTCTGGCGGCCGGTCCCCGGCCGGTTCAAGGACTTCATCGCCTCCCCGAAGAACAATCTCTACCGCTCCCTGCACACCAGCGTCTGCGGGCCCAAGGACCGCACCGTGGAGGTGCTGATCCGCACCGAGGAGATGCACCGCTCGGCCGAGTACGGCGTCGCCGCCGACTTCCGCTTCCCCCGGCCGGGCGGCACGGCCGCCTGCGCGGAGCAGCTCGACTGGCTGCGCCGGGTGCTCGACTGGGAGCAGGACGCGGCCGACCCGGCACAGTTCCTCGAGTCGCTGCGCTGCGACCTCGCCGAGACCCAGATCCAGGTCTTCGCCGACGGGCGGCAGATCGTGCTGCCGGCCGGGGCGACCCCGGTCGATCTCGCGTACGAGCTGGGCACCGAGCGTGGCGACCACTGCCTGGCGGCGCGGATCAACGGCCGGCTGGCCCCGCTCTCCTCCGCGCTGGAGGAGGGCGACGTGGTGGAGATCTTCACCGAGACCGACGCGGCGAACGGCTTCGACGCCGACGTCGCCCCCCGCGGCCCGCGCCGGGAGTGGCTCGGCTTCGTCAAGTCGCCGCACGCGCAGATGCAGATCAGCCGGTGGTTCGCCGAGCACACCGAGCCGGGCATCTCCATCACCGACAAGGTCCGCCTCGGCCGGGCCACCATCGGGCTGGCGCTGCGCAAGCACAACCGCGGGCTGGCCAGCGACCTGCCGCTGCTGCGGCTGTCGGAGGAGCTGGGCTACCCCGACCTGGAGACGATGCTGGTCGCGGTCTTCGACCGGGTCATCGAGCCGGACACGGTCGTACGCCAACTCATCGACCTGGTGGACCACCGGCAGTGACCGCCCGTCGGGCCCGGGTCGTCCGAACGTTCCTCGGGGCCACTAGCCTGGAGCCATGATCCCCCGCTCGCGCGCCACCGGCCGGGCCGTCGCCTACCAGGTCTTCTACCGGCTGCCGCTGCCGGTGCGCCGCCGCCTGGTCCGGCTGGCCGTGCCGAAGTACATCGTCGGCGCGGTCACCCTCGTCCGCGACGCCGAGGCCGAGGGGGCGGGGCGGCTGCTGCTGCTGCGCCAGCCGCCCGGCCGGGGCTGGGGGCTGCCCGCCGGCCTGTTGCAGAAGGGCGAGGCGCCGGTGGTGGGAGCCGCCCGGGAGCTGTACGAGGAGTCCGGCATCCGCCTCTCCCCCCGCCAGCTGAGCCCCGCCGTCCCCAACGCGATCGTGCACGCCAAGGGCTGGGTGGACGTGGTGTTCACCGCCGAGGTGCCGGCGTCGACCACCGAGCTGAAGGTCGACGGCGCCGAGGTCTTCGAGGCCGCCTGGCACCCGCTGGACGACCTGCCCAAGCTGACCTGGCCGACCGCCCGGCTGCTCGCGTACTACGACATCGGGCCGCTGGCCGGACAGTTCCCGCCCCCGGTGCCCGACACGCGGCCGTGAACGCCGACCGGGCCGACCGAGCGGCCGCCACCACCGCCCCGGCCGACCACGGCGTGGCCGCCACCGCCGACCGGGCCCACGCCGCCGCCGTCCCGGTCGACGTCTGCGCGGTGGTGCTCGCCGCCGGCGAGGGCACCCGGCTGCGGCCGCTGACCGAGCGACTGCCGAAGGCGCTCTGCCCGGTGGGCAACGTGCCGCTGCTGGACCGGGCGCTGGACCGGCTGGCCGGGCTCGGCCTGGTCGGGCCGGCCGGGGTCGCGGTCAACGCCTGCTACCTCGGCGCGCAGGTCGTCGCGCACGTCGGGGACCGCGCCCACCTGTCGGTCGAGCCGGGCGCGCCGCTGGGCACCGCCGGCGGGGTGGCGAACCTGCGGGACTGGATCGCCGGGCGCGGGGTGCTGGTCGGCAACGCCGACGCCTACCTCGCCGACCCCGCGCGACCCCCGGGGCCGGACATCGCCGCGCTGCTGCACGACTGGGACGGCGACTCCGTACGCCTGCTCGGCCAGCCCGCCGCCGACCCGCGGGCGCCGGGCACCTTCGACGGCCACGTGTTCACCGGCTTCTCGCTGCTGCCGTGGCGGCTGGTGCGGGAGCTGCCGATCACGTTCGGCGACCTCGTCCGGGCGGTCTGGCGCCCGGCGGAGGCGGCCGGCGCGCTGACCGTCGTGCCCTACCCCGGCACGTTCTACGACACCGGCACCCCGGCCGACTACCTGGCGGCCAACCTGCACGCGACCGGCGGCGGCAGCCTGGTGGCGCCCACGGCCACGGTGACCGGGCGCTGCCGGGCGGCGGTGGTCGGCGCCGACGCGGTCGTCCAGGGCGACGTGGAGCGTGCCGTCGTCTGGCCGGGCGCCACCGTCGGCCCCGGCGAGCGCCTGCGCGACGCGATCCGCGCGGGGGCCACCCTCACCGTCCCCGCCACACCCCCGGTCCCGGGGCCCGCGAGGCTCTAGCATGGGCGACGACGCCGACGAACGGAGAAATGCCCCGTGATCACCGCGATCGTGCTGATCGACTGCGCCACCGACTCCATCCCCGAGGTGGCCGAGGCCCTGGCCGCCCTCCCCGGCGTCAGCGAGGTCTACTCGGTGGCCGGCCACGTCGACCTGATCGCCGTGGTCCGGGTGCGGGAGTTCGACCAGATCGCCAAGGTGATCGCCGGCAGCATCTCCAAGGTGCCGGGGGTGCTGAACACCGAGTCGCACATCGCGTTCCGGGCGTACTCCCAGCACGACCTGGAGGAGGCGTTCGCGATCGGGCTCGCGAACGCCGACTGACCAGGGACGCCGGCCGGGCCGGCGCGGACGCGTGACGGCCGGTCCACCCACTGGTGGACCGGCCGTCGTGGTACGGCGACGTCAGCTCTGCGTGGGAGCCGGCGTCTCGGTGGTGGTGCCGCCCGGAGCCGGCGACTCGGTGGTGCCGCCCGGAGCCGGGGTCTCGGTGGTGCCACCCGGGGCCGGGGTCGAGCCGCCCGGGCTCGGCGTGGCGGTGCCGCTCGCCTGCGGAACCGGGATGCCCAGCTGCTCGGCGAGCTGGACCAGCGCGTCGTAGTGCGCCTGCAGGGTCGGCAGGGCGGTCTGGGCCAACTGGACCACCGTCTGCTCGGAGCCCTGCGAGATCTCCGTCTGGGTGGCCTGGATGGCCTGGACGTGGCCGGCCAGCTCGCTGGTCACCCAGAGCCGGTCGAACTCCTCGCCGCTGGCGTTGTTGAGCTGGTCGAGGACGGACTGCTGGTCCGCGGTGGGCTCGGCCGGCAACTGCACCCCGAGCTGGGACGCGGTCTGCTGCACCGTCTGGTCGAGCTGTGTGTGGTCCGTCTTGAACCGGGCACCCAGGTCCTTGACCCCCTGGTTCTGGCCCTTCTGCTGGGCCAGGTCACCCGCGGTGATCTCGAACATGTTCACCTGGTGCATGGCCTGCAGGTACTGGGTGTCCTGCTGCGACGGCTGCACCGCGGCCTGCGCCGCCGCTGCCGGCGCGATTCCCACCAGCACCAGCGCGGCCAACAGGCCGAGGCGTTTGATACCCAACATGCTTCCTCCCCCTCGAGACGTTGGACCGCACGGATACCCGGCTGACCGGGGTTATTCCTGCGATCCCCGCCCCGGGGGCGAACGGACGACACGCCACGCGCGGACCCGCGGGAGGGGCGGAAACGGACGTGGCGCCCACCGGAGGACTCCGGTGGACGCCACGTCGGGTGTCGCGAGGTCAGCGCCGGCTCTCGCCGCTGCCGACCTGCTCCCGGTCGGGCCGCGGCTCGACCGGCGGGTGGCCCGGCGAGACCGGCGCCTCGGCCGGCTTCTCGATCGGGTAGAAGAAGCCCCGGATGGCCGGGCCGAGGGCCCCGAGCCGGTTCATCTTCTTCGGCACGACCCAGCCGGCGTACTCGAGCCCACCGTGGCCGTCGTGGTCCCCCGCGCTGAGCGGCTGGTGCACCTCTTCGAACCGGCCGTCGGGCAGCCGCCGGATGATGCCGGTCTCGACGCCGTGGGCGAGCACCTCACGGTCGTGCTGCTGCAGACCGAGGCAGATCCGGTAGGTGAAGTAGTACGCCAGCGGCGGGAGCACCAGCAGGCCGATCCGGCCGGCCCAGGTCATCGCGTTCAGGCTGATCATGAACTTGTCGGCGATGACGTCGTTGGCGCCGGACAGGGTCAGCACGATGAAGAACGCGATGGCCATGGCGCCCGCCGCGGTGCGCGCCGGCACGTCCCGGGGCCGCTGGAGCAGGTTGTGGCTGCGGGTGTCCTTGAGGCGCCGGGCCTCCAGGAACGGGTAGAGCGTGGAGAGCCCCACCAGGATGCCCGGCAGCACCACCGTCGGCCAGAACAGCGGCGGGATCACGTACCCGTCGCCGATCGGGATGTTGATCTCCCAGGCCGGCATCAGGCGGGTCGAGCCGTCGAGGAACATGACGTACCAGTCGGGCTGGCTGGCGGCCGAGACCACCCACGCCTCGTACGGGCCGAACAGCCAGATCGGGTTGATCTGGAACAGACCGCCCATCAGCGCGATCACGCCGAAGACGACCATGAAGAAGCCGCCCTGCTTGATCGCGTAGCGGGGGAACATCCGCTCGCCGACCACGTTGCCGTTGGTCCGGCCGGGGCCGGGCCACTGGGTGTGCTTCTGCTTGAAGACCAGGCCCAGGTGGACGCTGATCAGCGCGACCAGCAGACCCGGGATGAGCAGCACGTGGGCGATGTAGAACCGGCTGATGATGATGGTGCCGGGGAACTCCCCGCCGAAGATCGACGAGGTGACCCAGGAGCCGATCACCGGGATGGAGAGCATGATCGCCGAGGCGATCCGCAGGCCGGTGCCGGAGAGGCCGTCGTCCGGCAGCGAGTAGCCGGTGAAGCCGGCCAGGAAGCCGACCCAGAACAGCAGCGAGCCGATGATCCAGTTCGTCTCACGCGGCTTGCGGAACGCGCCGGTGAAGAAGACCCGGAGCATGTGCACCACGATCGCGGCCATGAACAGCAGCGCCGACCAGTGGTGCATCTGCCGCATGATCAGGCCGCCGCGGACGTCGAACGAGATGTCCAGGCTGGAGGCGTACGCGGCCGACATCGGCGTGCCCCGCAGCGGGGCGTAGCTGCCGTTGTAGACCACCTCGGTCATCGCCGGCTCGAAGAAGAAGGTCAGGAAGACACCGGTCAGCAGCAGGACGATGAACGAGAAGAGCGCGATCTCGCCGAGCAGGAAGGACCAGTGGTCCGGGAAGACCTTGTTCAGCAGCCGGCGGAGCGGGGTGGCCACCTGGAAGCGGTCGTCCACTCCCCGGGCGGCGTTGCCCGGCACAGCTGCCATGTCAAACTTGCGCCGCTTCACGGCCGCTCCCAGAAGTCGGGCCCGACGGTCTCGGTGTAGTCGGACTTGGCCACGAAGTAGCCCTCGGAGTCCACCTCGATCGGCAACTGCGGCAGTCGCCGGCTGGCCGGACCGAAGATGGGCCGGGCGTTGTCGGTGATCAGGAACTGCGACTGGTGGCACGGGCAGAGCAGACGGTTGGTCTGCTGCTCGTACAGGCTCGCCGGGCAGCCGGCGTGCGTGCAGATCTTCGAGTAGGCGGCGTAGTTGCCCCACATGTAGTCGCCGTGCCCGACCCGCTCGTTGGCCCGGCGCGACTCCTGCGCGTCGCTGTCCCGCAGGTGGATCAGCAGGGTCGGCGAGTCGGCGTGCAGGTTGCTCACGCCGTGGTCGATGCCGGGGAAGACCGTGATCTGGCCGCCGGTGCTGATGTCCGCCGGGCGGACCGGACGGCCGTCCTCGCGGACCAGCCGGACCTTGCCGCCGCCCTCGGTGGGGGCGAAGCCGGTGGTGAACATCTGGTTGTTCTTGTGCGGCTGGGAGATCAGGCCACCGACCAGGGGCGCGGCGACCACCGCGCCGACCGGCGCGAGACCGGCCAGCAGCGAGATGCCGAGCAGCGGCCGGCGCTTCACGCCCAGCTCGTCGGCCATGTAGAGCATGGTCTGGCCGGTGATGATCCGGTCGTCCTCGCTGACGGCGCCCTCGTGCCGGTCCTGGATCGAGACCTCCTTGGGCAGCAGCTTCTTGCCCCAGGTCAGGATCCCGAAGCCGACGCCGAGCAGGGCCACGCCGAGGGTGACGCCGAGCAGCGGGGTGTACCACGTGTCGCCGCCGCGGCCGGGAGCGTACTCCCAGGGCCACCAGATGTAGACCACCAGGAAGGCGGTCGCCGCCAGCCCGGTCAGCAGGAAGAACGACGCGACCGTGCGGGTCAGCCGGCGCTCGGCCTTGCTGCCCGGGGCGACCTGCGGCTCGTAGTGGACGATCTCGATGTCGTCCCGGCGCGCGCCCTCGCGGACGATGTCGAACTGGCTGAGCCCGGGGGTCGTCACGTCGAGCGGTTCCCGGCCCTGCTGGGCCTGGTGCTCGGTGTGCGTGGTCATGCCGTCACCTCGCTACGGGCGGTGCCGGACCCCGGCACCACAGCACTGAAACGAATGATCCGCCCGGTCACGACTTCCCCGCGATCCACAGGCTCGCGAAGACGAGCGCGACGATGCCGACCAGGAAGATCGCCAAGCCCTCGGTGGACGGCCCGTACCGACCGAGGTTGAAGCCACCCGGGTCCTGGTCGTGCTTCAGGGTCTGCTGGATGTAGGCGATGATGTCCGCCTTCTGCTCCGGGGAGATCTGGTTGTCGCCGAAGACCGGCATGTTCTGCGGGCCGCTCAGCATCGCGGCGTAGATCTGCCGGTCGCTGGCCGGGTGCAGGCTCGGGGCGTACTTGCCGGAGGACAGGGCGCCGCCGCTACCGCCGAAGGCGTGGCACTGCGCGCAGTTGATCCGGAACAGCTCGCCGCCGGCCGCGACGTTGCCGTCGGCGTGGAGGTTCTCGCCGTCGGGCAGGACCGGACCGCCGCCGAGCTCCTGGATGTACTGCGCGAGCTGGCGCGTCTCCTCGTCGGTGAACAGCTCCGGCTTGCGCTCCGCCTGGGCCTCCTGGCGGGCCATCGGCATCCGGCCGGAGCTGACCTGGAACTCGACCGAGGCCGCGCCGACGCCGATCAGGCTCGGCCCACGGCCCTCGACGCCCTGGGCGTTGCGACCGTGACAGGTCACGCAGCTCACGTCGAACAGCGCCTTGCCTTCCGCGGCGGCGCCGGTGAGCGGGGCGTCCTGCGCCTGCACGCCGGGGGCGAAGACGGTGTAGGCGCCGCCAGCCAGCATCAGCGCGGCGAGCAGCCGGACCGCGGCACCCAGCCGGCGGCGGCCCCTGCTGCGCGCCGCGGGCCGCTCGCGCAGCCGCGCGAGCAGACCGCGTCGGCGGTCGTTGTCAGAAGTCATGACCTGTGTCCTTAACCGGTTGGACCTTGTCTCAGGGGACGGAGCAGCGGCGCGGTTCGTGACGCGCCAAGATCACTGAAGCCAGTAGATCATGGCGTAGAGCCCGATCCACACGACGTCGACGAAGTGCCAGTAGTAGGACACGACGATCGCCGACGTGGCCTGCGCCGGGGTGAACCGGCCCATGGTCGTGCGGATCATGAAGATGATGAAGGCGATCAGACCGCCGGTCACGTGCAGACCGTGGAACCCGGTGGTCAGGTAGAACATCGACCCGTACCCATCCGAGTTGATCTTGATGCCCTCGTGCACCAGCTCGCGGTACTCGTTGAGCTGACCGAGCACGAAGATCAGGCCCATCACGAAGGTGATCGTGAACCAGCGCCGCAGGGCGTGGACGTCACCCTTCTCGGCGGCGAAGACACCGAGCTGGCAGGTCACCGACGACAACACCAGGATCACCGTGAAGGTGGTCGCGTACGGGATGTTGAGCACCTCGGTGTGCTTCGCCCACTGCTCCGGCGCCGCCGCGCGGATGGAGAAGTACATCGCGAACAACGCCGCGAAGAACATGAGTTCACTGGAGAGCCACACGATCGTCCCGACGCTGACCATGTTGGGTCGTGTCAGGGAGTGGATCCGGCTCTTGTCAATGGCTGGGGCCGCAGTCACGCGGTCATTATTGCCCTTGACCGGGGCCGGCGATCAGCGGGGTGGCAAACCCGTGGCGTCGGCAGCCCGATCGGGGTCGTCCGGTTCGCCTGACCTAGGCTGAAAAGCGTGCTGCACGTCGATCCGATCTCCACCGCAACCTCGGCCGCCGCGCCGACGATGGCGGCGGCCACCCCGCCGCCGTTCACCGTCACCTCCGTGTTCACCGAGACCCGGCTGGACAGTTGGCTGGCCGTCGGCCTGGTGCTGGCCGCCGGCATCTACCTCTACGGGGTGCACCGGCTCCGGCTCCGGGGCGACCGGTGGCCGGTGGCCCGGACGGTGTTCTTCCTCGGCCCCGGCCTCGGCGGGATCGCGGCGGTCACCGTCAGCGGCCTGCACGCGTACGACACGGCGCTGCTGTCGGTGCACATGGTCCAGCACATGGTGCTCTCCATGATCTCGCCGATCTTCCTCGCGCTGGGCGCGCCGGTGACGCTGGCCCTGCGCACCCTGCCGCTGCGACCACGCAAGCGGCTGCTGGCGATCGTGCACAGCCGGGTCGCGCGGCTCTACAGCTACCCGCTGGTGGCGTTCACCATCTTCGTGGTCAACCCGTTCGCGCTCTACTTCACCGACCTGTACCGCTACACGCTGGAGCACGCGTGGGCGCACGAGGTCGTGCACGCGCACTTCATCATGACCGGCTGCGTGTTCTTCTGGCCGCTGCTCGGCCTCGACCCGCTGCCGGGGCGCTGGCCGTACCCGGGCCGGGCGCTGCTGATGCTGCTCTCCGTGCCGTTCCACACGGTGCTCGGGCTCACCATCATGCAGAGCAGCACGCTCTTCGGCGGCGACTGGTACCCGTCGCTCGGGCTGACCTGGTCCGACCCCTGGGAGGACCAGGTGGTCGCCGGCGGCATCCTCTGGGCCGGCGGCGAGTTCGTCAGCGTCACGATGCTGGCCGTGCTGGTCGTGCAGTGGATGCGCCACGCCGAGCGGGAGGCCCGCCGGATCGACCGCGACCTGGACCGCCAGGAGGCCCGCCAGCGCGCCGCGGAGTCCGCCGCCTGACCTGCGCGGACGGTACGCCCCGGCGCCCCCGACGGGCGGACGTCACGCACCTCACACCGACGGGTAGGATCAGCGGGCAGCTACGAGGTGGGAGCCTGTCCAGCCAATGAGTGAGCGCATCGAGCGAGTCACCAAGCGCAGCGCGACGGTGCCTCATGACGGCACCGCTCACAGTCCGATCCCCGGCCGAGGCCGTGGCGACGCTGTGGGATCCACCAGCGCGGCGTGGACTCGGACCGTTCGGCGAAGCGGAGTGTCGGCATGAGTGATCGTCTTTGCACCGTCCTGCTCTACAGCGACGACCCGCAGGTCCGTGACCGGATGCGGCTCGCCGTCGGCACGCGTCCCGCGCCCGGTCTGCGGATCGAGTTCGTCGACGCCTCCACCTACGCGGAGTGCGTCCGGCTCGTCGACGACTACGAGATCGACCTGCTGCTGCTCGACGGCGAGGCGACCCCGGGCGGCGGCATCGGCATCGCCCGGCAGATCAAGGACGACCGGGACGACGCTCCCCCGACCTGCGTGGTGATCGCCCGCGCCGCCGACCGATGGCTCGCGGCCTACGCCGAGGTCGACGCCACCCTGGTGCACCCGCTCGACCCGGTGACCACCGGCACCACGGTGGCCGAGCTGCTGCGGACGCACGCCCCCGCCTGACGTCCCCGCTCCGGCCCGTCTCGGCGCCGGACCACCCGGCGCCGGTTCCATCCCACCCGCTTCGCACGCTCGGGAGGCCCGCCATGGGCGATCGGACCTGGCCGCACCTGCTCGCCGCGCTGCTGCGCGGGGAGGAGCTCTCCACCGCCGACACCGCCTGGGCGATGGGCGAGATCATGTCCGGCGCGGCCGCCCCGGCGCAGATCGCGGGCTTCGCCGTCGCGCTGCGGGCCAAGGGCGAGACCTCGGCCGAGCTGGCCGGCCTGGTGGAGGCGATGCTCGGCCGGGCGGTCGCGGTCGAGCTGCCCGAGGCGCTGCGGGACACGGCCCTCGACGTGGTCGGCACCGGCGGTGATCTCGCGCACACGGTCAACATCTCCACCATGGCCTCCCTGGTGGTGGCCGGCGCCGGGGTCCGGGTGGTCAAGCACGGCAACCGGGCGGCCTCCTCCTCCTGCGGCACGGCGGACGTGCTGGAGTTCCTCGGCGTGCCGCTGGACCTGGGGCCGGAGGGGGTGGCCCGGTGCGTCGCGGAGGCCGGCATCGGCTTCTGCTTCGCGGCCCGGTACCACCCCGGCATGCGCCACGCCGGCCCGGTACGCCGGGAGATGGGCGTGCCCACCTTCTTCAACTTCCTCGGACCGCTGACCAACCCGGCCCGGCCGCGGGCCGCCGCGGTCGGCTGCTTCGACCTCCGGATGGCCCCGGTGATGGCGGGCGTCTTCGCCGCCCGGGGCGACTCGGCTCTGGTGATGCGCGGCGAGGACGGGCTGGACGAGTTCACCACCGCCGCGCCGACCCGCGTCTGGGCCATCCAGGCAGGCACCGTCAGGGAGGCGCTGCTGGACGCGACCGACCTCGGGGTGCCCAGGGCCACCCTGGCCGACCTGCGGGGCGGAGACGCCGCGTACAACGCCGACGTGGTGCGCCGGCTGCTGGCCGGCGAGACAGGCCCGGTGCGCGACGCCGTCCTGGTCAACGCGGCGGCGGCGCTGGCCACCCAGGGTCCGCTCGACGGCGACCTCACCGAGGCGTTGCGCGTCGGGATGGACCGGGCCGCCGAGTCCGTCGACTCCGGAGCCGCCGCCCGCGTCCTGGACCGCTGGATCGAGGCCGCCCGCGCCGCCTGACCGCCGGCGGCGCCGGGTGGCGTGCGGAAGGTGTCGGACCCCCGTGGGAAACTACAACTGAGTAGTTTTCCACTTCCATCATGCGCTGTTCACCACAGCACATCCGTCGTGCGTCGTGCGGCGCGGCAGTTCCGCCGTGCGCCCCCGACGGGACCGGAGCGAGAGGAGACGCCCGTGTCGGAGCGCGAGCTCTACTGCGCCACCTGCGAGGGCGTTCAGCCGTTCGAGGCGCCGCCGTGCGTCGACGGCCACGGCGTCGACTGCCCCGAGCTGGCCTGCACGGGCTGCGGCGAGGCGGTGCTCGTCGCCACGTTCACCTTCCGGGCCCCACGCCTGACGCAGGAGCACCGCCAGCCGTCGCCCCACCGCCGCGCCGCCTGAGCCGTCGCCGCTCGACCCGGCCCGCGCCACTTGGGCCATCGCCGCCCGCGCCGGCCGAGCCACCGCCGCGCCGCCTGACCCGCCCCGCACCGGCCCCACCGCCCCGACCTACGCCACGGCGCGGCGCACGCACCGCCGGCCCCGGGCCCCGGCCCTCGGCACCCCCGCACATCGGCGATCACGACACGAAGGCCCGCCTCCCCGAGGGGAGGCGGGCCTTCGTGTCGTGCAGGAGGCCGTCGCCGGCCGCCGGTCAGTGCTCGGCGGTGCGCCGGGTGCCGCTGTAGTACTCGAACAGCAGGCCGCAGGCCGCGAAGATGACCGCCACGGCACCGACGCCCATCAGCCAGAACTGCCAGAACACCAGGCCGAAGCCGGAGATCGCGGCGGCCAGCGCCAGGCCGAACGGCCAGTAGCTGCCCGGGCTGAAGAAGCCGATTTCGCCCGCGCCGTCGGCGATCTCACCGTCCGGCCGGTCCTCCGGCCGCAGGTCGATCCGGCGCGAGACGAACCAGAAGAAGCCGCCGCACATCGCGCAGAGCAGGAAGCTCAGCAGCAGTGCGACCGTGCCGACCCACTCGACGTGGCCACCGGAGTCGGCGGCGGTCCAGCCCCCGTAGAGGGCGGTGGCGAAGAGCAGGAACCCGGCGATGACCAGGAAGATGCGCCACTCGGTCTTCATGCCAGCCCCCTCAGCTTCCCGTACCGGCCGGCGCGCTGTCCGGGTTGAAGTTGACATCGGTGCGACGGGTCTCGAACGGCCTCGTGGTCTGCGCGTACGGATCCTCGCCGATGGCCGTCAGGGCCTCCTGCGTGGACTTGCCGTCCCGCTTGGCCGCCAGGAACTGGTCGTACTTCTCCGGCGAGACGACCCGCAGCTCGAAGTTCATGAACGCGTGGTAGCTGCCGCACAGCTCGGCGCAGCGGCCGACGAAGGCGCCCTCGGTGTCGAGCTTGGAGACCTCGAACACGTTGCGGATCTTGCCCGGCATGACGTCCCGCTTGAACAGCAGCTCCGGCACCCAGAAGGAGTGGATGACGTCGCGGCTGGTCTCCTCGAACCGGATGGACCGGTCGGTCGGGAGCACCAGGATCGGGATGACCTCGCTGGTGCCGAGCACCGAGGCGACGGTGTTGGCGTCCTTGCCCTGGCCGTCGCGGTAGTTGAACTGCCAGTTCCACTTGAACGCGACCACCTCGACCGTGACGTCGGGGTTCTTGGTCGTCCGCACCACGTCGGTCTGCACGACCGCCGTGTAGTAGAAGAGCACGGAGACGATCAGGATCGGCGCGATGGTGTAGAGGAACTCCATCGGCATGTTGTAACGGGTCTGCACCGGCAGCTCGTTGCCCCGCTTGCGGTAGCGCACGATGCACCAGAAGATCAGGCCCCACACGAACACGCCGACCGCGAGCGCCGCGATGCACGAGGCGATCCACAGGTCGTACATCCGGTGGGACTCGGGCGAGATGCCGCCCTGCGGCCAGCCGAAGCCGCCGAACGCGGCGCCGACGTCGCAGCCCGTGAGCAGGACCAGCAGCGCCGCCCCGCCGAGACCGAGCCCGGCGATCCGACCAGCACCACGCCCCCGGCGCCCACCGGCTCCTGGGGAAGCGCTGTGCCGTACGGCCGACGGCCGTACCTCCGAACTCCTTGCGACCACCTGGTCCTGCCTCCCTAGCGCGCCGCGGTGTCTGTTCTGTTCTGCCGGCCTCCGCCCGGGGCGGAGCGACAACACCGGCGGCAAAGGCGTCACCGACGGTCGCAGATTACTCGACCATGACGGGCTCGACCGTCTTGGGGTCACTCTCCGCCCCCATCGGGGGGATCTTGGGCGTGCCGGCGCGATAGCGTTGGCTTCCGTGAGCGCTTCCCCGGTCTACCTGGACGCGGCCACCGCCGCGCCGCTGCACCCGGTCGCCCGACAGGCGCTGCTGGCCGCCCTCGACGACGGTTGGGCCGACCCCGGCAGGCTCTACACCCAGGCCCGCCGCGCCCGCCATCTGCTCGACGCCGCCCGCGAGGCCACCGCGCAGACGCTCGGCGTGCGCGCCGACGAGATCTCCTTCACCCCCAGCGGTACGACGGCCGCGCACGCCGCCGTGCTCGGCGGCCTGGCCGGCCGGCGGCGGGTCGGCCCGACCCTGGTGCACTCCGCGATCGAGCACTCGGCGGTGCTGCACGCCGCCGAGCGGCACGTCGCGGCGGGCGGCACGGCGACGTCGGTGCCGGTGGACCGGTGGGGCCGGCTGGACCTGGACGGCTGGGCGGCGGCGGTGCGGGCACCGGGCGTGGCGCTGGCCGCGCTGATCGCCGCCAGCCACGAGGTCGGCACGCGCCAACCGGTCGCCGAGGCCGCGCGGGAGTGCGCCGAGGCCGGGGTGCCGCTGTTCGTGGACGCCGCCCAGGTGGTCGGCCGGGAGCCCGTGCCGGCGGGCTGGTCGGTGCTGACCGCCAGCGCGCACAAGTGGGGCGGCCCGCCCGGGGTGGGGCTGCTGGTGGTGCGCAAGGGCACCCGGTGGGAGTCGCCCTGGCCGGCCGACGAGCGGGAGTCCGGGCGTACGCCGGGAACGCTCAACCTGCCGGCGGTGGTCGCGGCGGCGGCGAGCCTGCGCGCGGCGGCGGCCGACGCGGCGGCCGAGGCGGCCCGGCTGGCGCCGCTGGTGGACCGGATCCGGGCCCGGGTGGCGGCGGAGGTGCCCGACGTGGAGGTGGTGGGTGATCCCGACGACCGCCTCCCGCACCTGGTGACGTTCTCCTGCCTGTACGTCGACGGCGAGGCCCTGCTGCACGCGCTGGACCGGCGCGGGTTCGCCGTCTCCTCCGGCTCCTCCTGCACCTCCTCCACGCTGCGCCCGTCGCACGTGCTGGAGGCGATGGGGGTGCTCTCGCACGGCAACGTGCGGGTCTCGCTGCACCGGGAGACGACGGAGACGGACGTGGAGCGGTTCCTCGCCGAGTTGCCCGACGTCGTGGCGCGGCTGCGCGCCGAGGCGGGGGTGGTGGGGCTGTGACGGCGCCGGCGGAGATCCTCGACTGTCGTGGTCAGCGCTGCCCGCTGCCCGTGATCGCGGTGGCCCGGCGGCTGCCCGAGCTGCCCGTCGGCACGGTGGTGCGGGTGCTGGCCGACGACCCGGCGGCGGCGGTGGACATCCCGGCCTGGTGCCGGATGCGTGGCCACGAGTTCCTCGGTACGGTCACCGGCCCCGACGGCCCCGCCTTCGACGTCCGCCGCCGCCACTGAGAGGTGTCAGGAAGGGCACCCGGTCAACGCGGAAGGGCCCTTCCCGACACCGAGGGCGGGGGTTACGGCAACAGGTGCGGCCGGACGTCCTCGGCGGCCACGTCGCCGTACGACTCGGCCATCCGCTTGACGAACAGGTCGCGGCGGACCTCGTACTCCTGCGTGCCCACGGTCTCCAGCACCAGCGTGGCGAGCAGGGAGCCCACCTGGGCGGCCCGCTCCAGCCCGAGGCCCCAGGACAGCGCGGTGAAGAAGCCGGCCCGGAAGCCGTCGCCGACCCCGGTGGGGTCGACCGCCCGGATCTCCCGCGCGATCGGCACGTGGATCGGGTCGATGTCGCGTCCGGCGATCTCCACGCCGTGCTTGCCCAGCGTGGTGACCCGGACCTTGACCCGGTCGAGCAGCTGCGCGTCGCTCAGCCCGGCCTTGCTCTGCAGCAGCGACTTCTCGTAGTCGTTGGTCATCAGGTAGTCGGCGCCCTCGATCAGCGCGACGACGTCCTCGCCGTCCATCCGGGCGAGCTGCTGGGACGGGTCGGCGGCGAAGGGGTATCCCCGCTCCCGGCACTCGGCGGAGTGCCGCAGCATCGCCGCCGGGTCGTTCGCGCCGACCAGGACCAGGTCGAGCCCGTCGAGGCGGCGGGCCACCGGCTCCAGCTCGATGTTGCGGGCCTCGCTCATCGCGCCGGCGTAGAACGAGGCGATCTGGCACATGTCGGTGTCCGTGGTGCAGACGAACCGGGCGGTGTGCGCCACCTCGCTGACGTGCACCGAGTCGCAGTCGACCCCGTGCCGCTCCAGCCAGGAGCGGTAGTCGGCGAAGTCCGCGCCGACCGCGCCGACCAGCACCGGGCGCAGGCCGAGCTGTCCCATGCCGAAGGCGATGTTCGCCGCCACGCCGCCGCGACGCAGCACCAGGTCGTCCACCAGGAAGGAGAGCGACACCTTGTGCAGCTGGTCGGCGATGAACTGGTCGGCGAAGCGGCCGGGGAAGCTCATCAGGTGGTCGGTGGCGATCGAGCCGGTCACGGCGATCTTCATGTCAACCCTCGGGGTCGGGAGCAGGGCGCCGGTCAGCCTACCGGTCCGGCCCCCTCAGGATGACCCGTCGGTCCGGCCTCGGTCATCTTCTCGGCTTGCGCTACCGGGCCCGGACGCGGCAGCGGGGCCGCCCCGAGGGGACGGCCCCGCTGGTCGCGAGCGAGGTGGGCTCAGCTGAACGAGTCGCCGCAGGCGCAGGAGTTGCCCGCGTTGGGGTTGTCGATGGTGAAGCCCTGGGCGTCGATGCGGTCGGCGAAGTCGATGGTGGCGCCGGCCAGGTAGGGGGCGCTCATCCGGTCGACGACGACCTCGACGCCGTCGAAGTCGGTGACGACGTCACCGTCGAGCGAGCGCTCGTCGAAGAAGAGCTGGTACCGCAGGCCGGAGCAGCCACCCGGCTGCACGGCGACCCGGAGCCGCAGGTCGTCGCGGCCCTCCTGCTCGATCAGGGCCTTGACCTTCTGCGCCGCGACGTCGGTGAGGACGACGGACGTGGGGGCCTTGGCCTCGGTCGACTCGGTCTGCGCTGGCGTGGTCACGTGAAATCTCCCTGCGCGGTTGGGTCCGGACGCACTGGCCAACATCTCACGTCGCCCAGCCATTCCCGGTGTGGTCCAGATCCGATGGTACGCCGCTGCGACCGGCCCCACCCGCCGCCGTGACACGGGCCGCCGCAGCCGGCGCGCCGACGGACCCGATCGCGCGGCGGGGCGAGCGGCTCCCGGCCGCGCCACCGGCGCGGCGGGGCCGCCGGTCAGGTCACGTCCGCGGGGCGGTCAGCGGCTCCACTGCCGGGCCAGCCGAGCGCCGAGCGCCCGCAGCCCCTCGGCCGGGCGCTCCAGCGCGGCGGCCAGCCCGCCGCGCTCCTCGCCCCCGAAGTGCTCCACCAGGCTGTACGCGTCGGTCACCCCGGCCGCGCCCGCCTCCCGCCGGCCGGTGCTCACCTGGCCGGCCAGCACCACGCAGGGCAGGCCCCGGTCCCGGGCGGCGCCGGCCACCCCGGCCACCACCTTGCCGCGCAGCGACTGGTGGTCGAAGGAGCCCTCCCCGGTGACCACCAGGTCGACGGCGTCCAGGGCGGCGTCCAGCCCGATCGCCCGGGTGACCAGGCCGATGCCCGACTCGCAGTGCCCGCCGAGCGCCAGGACGGCCGCGCCGAGGCCCCCGGCCGCGCCGCCGCCGGGCAGGGCGCCCAGCCGGTCGGGGCAGCCGGGCAGGTCCCGCTCCAGCACGGCGGCGAAGCGCTCCAGCGCGGCGTCGAGCAGCAGCACGTCCGCCCGGTCGGCGCCCTTCTGCGGGCCGAACACGTTACTCGCCCCGTGCAGGCCGAGCAGCGGATTGTCGACGTCGGTGGCGGCCACCAGCCGGGCGTCGCGCAGCCGGGGCGCCCCGTCGAGCGCGACCGCGGCGGCCAGCGCCGCGCCGCCGTACGGCAGCGCCCGGCCCCCGTCGTCCAGCGGGGTCACGCCGAGCGCGGTGAGCATCCCCGCGCCGCCGTCGTTGGTGCCGGAGCCGCCCAGGCCGATCACCACCGTGCGGGCGCCGGCCTCCACGGCGGCGGCGACCAGCACCCCCAGGCCGTACGAGGTGGTGGTCTTCGGGTCGCGCTCGCCCGCGTCGAGCAGGTGCAGCCCGCACGCCTGGGCGCTCTCCAGCCAGGCGGTCGTCCCGCCGTCGGTGAGCAGGATCTCACCGGCCACCGGGCGGCCCAGCGGGTCGACGGTCGGCACCGGGATCCGGCGCCCGTCGAGCGCGTCGCCGAGCACGTCGAGGAAGCCCGGCCCACCGTCGGACAGCGGCCGGACGTGCAGGTCGTCGCCGGGAGCCACCTCGCGCCAGCCGGCGGCCACGGCGTCGGCGACCTCCGGGGCCGACAGGGTGCCGGCGAACTTGTCCGGGCAGAGCAGCACGCGCATGCCGAGCAGTGTGGCAGCCCACACCGGTGGAGGCTGCGCTCAGGCCACCCTGTGGGACCATGGGGTACGTGACTTCGACCTGGGTGGAACCCTCCAACACGGCAACGGCACTGCTGCTGCTCGGCCGGGGCAGCGACCCCGCCACCGAGCGTGGCGTCGAGTGTCCGGGTGACCTTCCGGCGCCCAGCGACCCGGACCTGGTGGCCCGGGCGGCGGCGGCGAAGGCGAAGCTGGGCAGCAAGGTCTTCGTGCTGGGGCACCACTACCAGCGCGACGAGGTGATCCAGTTCGCCGACGTCACCGGCGACTCGTTCAAGCTGGCCCGCGAGGCGGCGGCCCGCCCCGACGCGGAGTACATCGTCTTCTGCGGCGTGCACTTCATGGCCGAGAGCGCCGACATCCTCACCTCGGACGCGCAGAAGGTCGTCCTGCCGGACCTGGCCGCCGGCTGCTCGATGGCGGACATGGCGGTGCTGTCGCAGGTCGAGACGGCCTGGGACGTGCTGACCGACCTGGGCATCGCGGAGCAGACCGTCCCGGTCACCTACATGAACTCCTCGGCGGACATCAAGGGCTTCGTCGGCCGCAACGGCGGCGTGGTCTGCACCTCGTCGAACGCGAAGCGGGCGCTGGACTGGGCGTACCGGCAGGGGTCGAAGGTGCTCTTCCTGCCCGACCAGCACCTGGGCCGCAACACGGCGGTGCGGGAGATGGGCTTCTCGCTGGACGACTGCGTGCTCTACGACCCGCACAAGCCGAACGGCGGGCTCACCCCGGAGCAGCTGCGCGACGCGAAGATGATCCTCTGGCGGGGGCACTGCTCGGTGCACGGCCGGTTCACCCTCGACAGCGTGAACGACGTGCGGGAGCGGGTGCCGGGGGTGAACGTGCTGGTCCACCCGGAGTGCCGGCACGAGGTGGTCAGCGCCGCCGACTTCGTCGGCTCGACGGAGTACATCATCAAGGCCATCGAGGCGGCCCCGGCCGGCTCGGCGTGGGCGGTCGGCACCGAGCTGAACCTGGTCCGCCGGCTCGCGCTGGCCCATCCCGACAAGCAGATCATGTTCCTGGACAAGGCGGTCTGCTACTGCTCGACCATGAACCGGATCGACCTGCCCCACCTGGTCTGGGCGCTGGAGGAGCTGGTGGCCGGCCGGGTGGTCAACCAGATCACGGTAGACCCGGACACCGCGCACCACGCCCGGGTGGCGCTGGACCAGATGCTCGCCCTGCCCGGGGCCGACACCCCGCCGCCCGCGGCGGGCTGATCACTCTCGGTAGCACCACTGGTACGGAAATGGGCCCGATCACCGATTAGTGCCCTCAGGGGCGATCTGACCGGGTCCATTTACGTCACGGAGGGCTATGCTGCCGGGGCGACGACGCACGCGGCCGTTTCGACATGACCGCATTCCGGGTAGCGAAGACATCGCGAGCCCACCATCAACACACGGCAGCACCGACGCGCTGGAGGTTGCGTTGACCGACGACGTCCTGGTCGTACACGGAGGTACTCCGCTGGAAGGGCGGATCCGCGTGCGCGGCGCGAAGAACCTGGTCTCGAAGGCGATGGTCGCCGCACTGCTGGGCGACAGCCCGAGCCGACTGTTCGACGTGCCGAAGATCCGTGACGTCGAGGTCGTCCGGGGCCTGCTCGGCCTGCACGGCGTGAAGGTCAGCGACGGCGAGGAGGACGGCGAGCTCGTCTTCGACCCCGCGAACGTGGAGAGCGCGAGCACGGACCAGATCAACGTGCACGCGGGCTCCAGCCGGATCCCGATCCTGTTCTGCGGGCCGCTGCTGCACCGCCTCGGCCACGCCTTCATCCCGGACCTGGGCGGCTGCCACATCGGGCCGCGCCCGATCGACTTCCACCTCCAGGCGCTGCGCGAGTTCGGGGCGACGGTCGAGAAGACCCCGGAGGGCCTGCACCTGTCGGCGCCGAACGGGCTGCACGGCACGAAGTTCTCGCTGCCGTACCCGAGCGTCGGGGCGACCGAGCAGGTGCTGCTGACGGCGGTGATGGCCGAGGGCGTCACCGAGCTGCGCAACGCGGCGGTGGAGCCGGAGATCATCGACCTGATCTGCGTCCTGCAGAAGATGGGCGCGATCATCAAGGTGCACACCGACCGGGTGATCGAGATCCAGGGCGTGCCGAAGCTGCACGGCTACACGCACCGGCCGATCCCGGACCGGATCGAGGCGGCGAGCTGGGCCGCGGCGGCGCTGGCGACCCGCGGCCACGTCGAGGTCCTCGGCGCGCAGCAGGCCGACATGATGACGTTCCTGAACATCTTCCGCTCGGTCGGCGGCGAGTACGAGGTCACCGACGCCCGGCCGCCGAAGCTGGGCGACCCTGGCCAGGAGGGCGGCATCCGGTTCTGGCACCCGGGCGGCGAGCTGAAGTCGGTGGCCCTGGAGACCGACGTGCACCCGGGCTTCATGACCGACTGGCAGCAGCCCCTGGTGGTGGCGCTCACCCAGGCCCGGGGCCTGTCCATCGTCCACGAGACGGTCTACGAGCAGCGGCTGGGCTACACCGAGGCGCTGAACTCGATGGGCGCGAACATCCAGGTCTACCGGGACTGCCTGGGCGGCACCCCGTGCCGCTTCGGCCGGCGCAACTTCAAGCACTCCGCGGTGATCGCGGGGCCGAGCAAGCTGCACGCCGCCGACCTGGTCATCCCCGACCTGCGGGCCGGTTTCAGCCACCTGATCGCCGCGCTGGCGGCCGAGGGCACCTCCCGGGTCTACGGCGTCGACCTGATCAACCGGGGCTACGAGGACTTCGAGGCGAAGCTCGCCGACCTCGGCGCGCACGTCGAGCGTCCGTAACGTCGACCACTCCCGACCGCGCCCGGTGCACCGCGATGTGCACCGGGCGCCGTCGTTTGGCTACCCTTTCCGCGTGCCGTCGCTGTTTCGCCGCAAGTCCACCGACCTCGTCGACGAGGCCGTCACCCCGGTGACGCCTGACGAGGAGTCCTCGACCGCCCAGCCCCGGGGCCACACCCCGAGCAAGAAGGAGCTGGGCAAGGTCACGCCGAAGCGGCCCAGCGCCGGCCGCCGACCGGCCGCGGCCACCAAGCCGCTGACCAAGGAGGAGGCGCGGGAGCGCCGGCGCCAGCTGCGCGCGGAGTCGGCGGCGGAGTTCCGCCGCGAGGGTGGGCCCCGTGACCGCGGCCCCGAGCGGCTGCTGGCCCGCAACGTGGTCGACTCCCGGCGTACGGTCGGCACCTGGTTCTTCGGCGGCGCGCTGATCGTGCTGATCGGCTCGAACGCGGCGATGCCCCCGATCGTCCGCCTGGTCTCCAACATCCTCTGGGGCGCGCTCGCGCTGGGTGTGGTGGTCGACTCGTTCCTGATCTCCCGCAAGATCCGCAAGCTGGTCCGGGAGCGCTTCCCGAACACCGGGCAGCGGATGGGCTCGCTCTACCTCTACGCCATCATGCGGTCGATCACCTTCCGCCGGATGCGCGCGCCCGAGCCCCGGGTCAACATCGGCGACCCGGTCTGACCCGCAGCACCGACGGCCCCTCCCGCACCGCGGCGAGGGGCCGTTCGTCGTCAGCGGACCGGGGGCTACGGCACGCCGAGCAGCCGGAGCAGCGCGGTGGTGCCGGCGGCGGCGAGCACCACCAGCACGAACGGCGCCCGCCGCCAGGCCAGCAGCACGCCGACCAGCACGCCCAGAGGCCGGGCCCAGCCGGCGAACCGGCCGGCCTCGGTCAGCGCGGCGGTGGCGCCCAGCGCGGCCAGCAGGGCGGCGGCGCCGACCGGCAGCAGCCGCCGGGACCACTCCGGCAGGTCGAGCCGGTCGCGCAGCAGCACCCCGGCGACCCGGAAGCCGTACGTCCCGGCGGCCAGCGCCACGATCACGGCGATCAGCACGACCCCTCCCCCGTCCGGCCGACCGGCACGGACCCGCCCCGCGGCGTCCTCTCCCCCGCACGCACCGGCTCCCCCACCCCGCCCGGCGGCTCGACGGCGGCCCCCGGGACCGTTCCGCCGCCCGCGACCGGCGCGTTCGGTGTGTGGCCGCCGCCCGCGTTCGCGGCCCGCCGACCACGGCGTACGGCGGCGACGGCCAGCACGGCCGGGCCGGCGAGCGCCAGCAGCACCGGCAGCCCGGCCGGCAGCAGCGGGGTGGCCAGCACCGCCAGCACCGCGCCGGCCAGCGCCACCCGCCGGGTGTCGCGGTCGCGCAGCGCCGGCAGCAGCAGCGCGATCAGGCCGGCCGGGAACGCGGCGTCCAGGCCGAACGCGGCGGGGTCGCCGACCACGCCGCCGGCGAGCACCCCGAGCACGGTCCCCACGTTCCAGGCCAGGAAGAGCAGGGTGCCGGCAAGCCAGAACGCCCGCCGGCGCGCGCCCCCGGCGGGGCGGGCCAGCGCGAAGGCGGTCGCCTCGTCGGTCATCAGGTGGCTGCCGAGCAGCCGGCGCCACAGCGGGCGGCCGATGCTGTCGGCCAGCGCCAGCCCGAACGGCAGGTGCCGGGCGTTGAGCAGCAGGCCGGCGAGGACCGCCGCGAGCGGACTCCCGGTGGCCACCAGCCCGACCGCCATGAACTGCGCGCCGCCGGCGTAGACCAGCACGGACATGACGACGGCCGCCCAGCCCGGCAGGCCGGCGGCCACCGCCACCGCGCCGAACGAGGCGCCGACCGCGACCATCGCCGCCCCGATGGCGGCGACGTCGCGGACTGCCGCGCGCTCGACCGTTCGCTGTACCGTACGCATGGTCCATCATGATGAACGCGCCCCACCTGTTCGTCAAACCGAACAGACGGAACATTGGAGCGAACAATGTCCGCCGAACCGACTCCCCCGCTGGCCACCATCGCCGTCGCGCTCCGCCGCGAGCGCGACCGCGTCGGCATCTCGCTCACCGAGCTCGCCCGCCGAGCCGGCATCGCCAAGTCCACCCTCTCCCAGCTGGAATCCGGGGTCGGCAACCCCAGCGTGGAAACCCTCTGGGCGCTCGGGGTGGCGCTCGGCGTGCCGTTCAGCCGGCTGGTCGAGCCGCCGGCGGCCGCCGTCCGGGTCGTACGGGCCGGCGACGGCCCCCGGATCCGCTCCGAGCACGCCGACCTCACCGCGACGCTGCTCGCCGCCGGCACGGCCCACATCCGCCGGGACGTCTACCTGCTCGAGCTGGAGCCAGGGACGGTACGCACGGCCGAGTCGCACACCCCGCGCAGCGTCGAACACATCGTGGTGGGCGCCGGGCGGCTGCGCGTCGGGCCGGAGGGCGACCTGGTGGAACTCGGCCCGGGCGACTACGCGACCTTCCCCGGCGACGTGCCGCACCGCTACGAGGCGCTGGCCCCCGGCACCTTCGCCGTCCTGGTGATGGAACACCCCTGACCGCCCGCCCCGGCCTCGCCTTCCGCGGCAGGGCCGGGCGCAAGCTCCCCGGAGTCGGGCTCAGCTCGACCGGAGGCAGCCTCCACTCGCACCGAGGGGCTCAGCCACCCCGGTAGAGCCGGGCCACCACGTCCTCGATGTCCGGCTCGACGATCGAGACGTCCCGCAGCGAGCCCAGGGCGGCCAGGGCGGCCACCACCTCGGCCACGCCCGCCGACTCCAGCGCGAAGGCCAGCCGGTGCCCGTCGGCCTCCACCCGGTGCAGCGGCGCGCCGGGCAGCGCCGGCGGCTCGGGCAGCGGGGCCTCCAGGTCGGCGACGAGCAGCCGACGGGAGCCGTACCGCTCGTGCAACGCGGCGATCGACCCGTCGTGCACCACCCGACCGTGGTCGACCACCACCAGGCGACGGCAGAGCCGCTCGATGTCGGCCAGGTCGTGGGTGGTGAGCACCAGCGTGGTGTCCCCGGCCCGGCCCAGCTCGCCGAGGAAGCCACGGACCGCCTGCTTGCTCACCACGTCCAGGCCGATCGTCGGCTCGTCGAGGAAGAGCACCTCGGGGCCGTGCAGCAGGGCGGCCGTCAGCTCGCCGCGCATCCGCTGCCCCAGGGACAGCTGCCGGACCGGGGTGTCCAGGAAGGCGTCCAGGTCGAGCAGGCTCCGGCAGCGGCGCAGCCGGGCGGCGTGCGCGGCGGCCGGCACCCGGTAGACGTGCCGCAGCAACGCGAACGACTCCCGCAGCGGCAGGTCCCACCAGAGCTGCGAGCGCTGGCCGAAGACGACGCCGATGCGTAGCGCGAGCCGGGTGCGCTGGGCGACCGGGCGCAGGCCGCAGACGCGCACCTCGCCGGCGGAGGGCGTCAGCACCCCGGTGAGCATCTTGAGCGTGGTGGACTTGCCCGCGCCGTTGGGCCCGATGTAGCCGAGCGTCTCGCCCCGGGGCACCCGCAGGTCGACCCCGTCCACGGCGGTGACCCGGCGCTTCTCGCGGCGCAGCCGGCCGGCCCGCACCCGGACCGTGAACTCCTTGCGCAGCCCGTCGACCACGATGACGTCGTCGCTCACGACCCCGTACTCCGGTAGTGGCGGACGCCGGTGCGCCAGGCCGCCGCGGCCCCGGCGGCCGCGACCAGCGCGACGGCCGGCGCGGCCCAGCCGACCCAGCCCGGCAGGCCGAGCGGGTCGGCGCGGCCGAGCAGCGCCAGCGCCGGGTGGTAGCTGACGAAGGCGAAGCCCAGGCCGTACGCGAACACGGCGCGGAACCAGCCGCCGAACACGGTGACCGGGTACGAGGTGAAGTCCCGGCCGCCGTAGGTGACCGAGTTGGCCAGCTCGCCCGAGTCGACCCACCAGAAGGAGACGGTGGCGGTGGCGACGAAGACCGCCCCGAAGAAGACCACGCCGGCCAGCGGGGCGACGACCACCAGCAGCACCCGCGCCGGGGTCCACTGGACGCCGGCCGAGCCGACCGCGACGACCAGCACGGCGATCCCGAAGACCGCCCGGGACACCTTGCGCAGCGGCAGGTCCATGAGCAGCAGCTGCGGCAGCGCGCCGAGCGGGCGGACCAGCACGGCGTCGAACAGCCCCGTGCGCACGTAGCGGGGCAGCCGCTCGATGTTGCCCACCAGCAGATCGGCGGTGGCGAACGCGCAGGTCGAGAGGCCGACGATCACCAGCGCCTCGCGGAGCGTGAAGCCGCCCAGCTCCCGCGTGACGCCGAAGATCACCAGCACCGTCAGCACGTCGAAGACGGTGGACCCGACGTTGCCGAGCACGTCGACCACGAACGACGTCCGGTACGCCGTCTGCGACCGTGCCTGCGCCCCCAGCAGCGCCCGGTACGCGGCCAGCGTCCCGCCGCCGCGGCGCCCGGCGGTCGGCGCCAGGACCCCGTCAGCCACCCTGCACCACCAGGCGGCGTTCGGCGCGGCGCTGCACGAGCCGGCAGGCGGCCAGGACCAGTACCGCCCAGGCGAGCTGGAGGCCGACCAGCCCGACCTGGGCGCCCGTCGGGTCCCGCTCGACGAGCACGTCGAGCGGGGTCTGGAGCAGGCTCGGGAAGGGGGTGCCCAGCCAGAGGACGTGCTGGAGCCATTCCGGCAGGAAGCGCAGCGGGAAGTAGAGCCCGGCGAGCACCCCCGAGGCGAGGGTCCAGAGGATCATCGGCCCCCGGACGTCCTGCAACCAGTACGCGGTCGCGTTGACCAGGAACCGGCAGCCGAAGCAGAGCACCACGGCGGCGACGGCGGAGAGCGCGAAGAGTGGCAGGGTGGACCAGCGCCGGGGCACGTACACCTCGAAGAAGAGCGGCCCGACCAGCACCGGCGGGAGCAGCCGGACCAGGGCGGCGTGGCCGGCGCGGCCCAGGTCGGTGGCGAGGTGGCTGGTCACCGGGTGCACCGGCCGGAGCAGGTCGCTGGCGACGTCGCCGGTGCGGATCCGGTCCGCCAGGTCCGTCCACCCCCAGAGCAGGACGACGGCGAGCAGGCCCTGACCCACCCAGACGAAACTGGCGAGCTGGGCCCGGTCGTACCCGGCCACCGTGCCGGCGGCACCGGCCGCGGCGAGGAGGACGTAGCAGCGCAGGAAGCCGAAGACCGTGTTGGTGACGACGCCCGCCACGGTCGCCTGCCGATACGTGGCGTAACGTCGGAAGCCTGATCCGGTTATAGCCCTAAATGTCCGGAACCATAGGATAACGTTTGGGGTGGTGGGCGGTGCCACAGTGGCGGTGAGCGAGCCCACGCCGCTACCCTCCTTCCGCAGCCACGCCATGCCGGGACGGGCGACTCTACCGGCACGTGGGGCGCCCAGCGCGACAATTTGCAACGAGGTGACATCGCCGTGAGCGAGCGGACGCGAGCCGGCCACCGGGGCGCCGCCGTGAGCGAGCGGACGCGAGCCGGCCACCCCGGCGCGCCCGTTCACCGACGGCGCGCTACGGCCGTTCCGCTCACCCGCTGTGGCGACAGGTCGCCACGGTGAGCCGCTACGCCGACCGGTGGCACGACACCGGCGAACCGTCCTGGATGGTCGAACCGACCAACGAGTGGCACCCACAGTTCCCGGGCCAGCGCTACCCCGGCGACATCGGCATCCAGCACGCCCCGCCCGCGCCCCGGGGCCGGGCGGCCGCCGTCGGCCGCGCCGAGGTGCCCCCGCTCGCGCCGACCCGACCCGACGGGACCTACCTCGGCCGGTCCTGGGACGACGACCCCGACGGCTGGACCGGTCGACAGGACGGCTGGAACGGCCGGCAGGAAAGCTGGAGCGGCCCGCTTGGCGGCCCCGACGGGCGGCGGCGCGACGACGAGCCGTACCGCCGGCCACACGCGGAGCCGACCTGGCCGGACGACCGGCAGCCGCCGCACCGACAGGAGCCGCCGCACCGCAACGCCCGGGGCGGCTTCGAGGGGCCCGGCCGCTCCGGCGCGGGCCGGCCGGTCGACTCCCCCCGGCCGCGCGACCACGCCGGCCACGACCGCTACGACGCCCGCCCGCCACGGCACGAGCCAGCCGGACAGGACCACCCCGTCTCGCCCGCCGGCCACTCCGAGCCGGGCTGGCTGCCCGAGCCGGGCGAGGACCCACGCCGGTCGCCGGCGTACCAGCGGCCGGGCCCGGGCTACGACCGGGGGCCGGAGCCAGGTCACGACCGCCGGCCGGGCCCGGGCTACGACCGCCGGCCGGAACCCGGTCACGACGACCAGAGCGAGCGCGGCCACGACGACCGTTCCGAGCGCGGTTACGACGACCGTTCCGAGCGCGGCCACGACGGCCGTTCCGAGCGCGGCCACGACAACCGTTCCGAGCGCGGTTACGACGACCGTTCCGAACGCGGTTACGACGGCCGTTCCGAGCGCGGCCACGATCCGCGGGTCGGACCAGGGCACGACCGCCGGACGGAGACCGACGACGACCGCCGGACGGGCGAGGGGGCCCGCCGGCCCCGGTACCAGTGGGATGCCCCCACCGAGCACCGCCCCTCGAACGCGCCGCGGGACCGTTCCTCCGACGGGCGGTGGGGCGGTTCCTCGGACGAGCGGCGGGAGCGCGCCGGGGACGGGCCGTGGGAGCACGCCGCGTCGGGGCAGTGGGAACGGCACTCCGACGGGCGGGAGGAACGCGCCCCGGGCGGACGGGGCCGCGAGCCGGGCGTACCCGCCGACGGGTGGCAGCGCCCCGACCGGGCCGCGAGCGGGCAGCCGTACCGTGACGGGGAACGGCGCCAGCCGGAGCCGGACGGGCGGTGGCAGGCACGCGAGGCGGCGGCACGCGCCGAGGCGTACCCGGATCGGCGTCCACTCGAGGCCGCACGGCCCGAGGCGTACCGGCCTGACGCGTACCGGGAGCCGCGGGGGCACCCGCAGCAGGGCGGGTTACCCTGGCCGTCGTCCGGCCCGGCGCAGCCCGGTTCCGGCCGGGACACGCGCCACACCGCACCGCATCCCGAACACCGGCGGCCGACCGAGCCGGCCGACGGTCCCCACCACCACGGGGGCCCGTACGAGGCCGCCGCCCCACCGGCCCAGCCCCGGTACGACGAACCGCGCCCGTACCCGCCGTCGCGGGTCCCCGCTGGCGGCGACCGCCCGGTGTCCGGCGCGCCGGTCTCCGTACCGCCAGTCTCCGGCCCGCCGATCTCGGTACCGCCAGTCTCCGGCCCGCCGATCTCGGTACCGCCAGTCTCCGGCCCGCCGCCGATCTCGGTGCCGCCTGCCGCCGGCCCTCGGGGTTTCCTGACGCCGCGTGACGAGGTTGCGGTCCCTGGCCGACCGGTCTCCCCCGCGCCGTCCCGCGACATGCCGCCCATGGACCGAACCGGCCCGGTCGCGCCGTCCCGCGACCTGCCCGTGTCGCCCGCTGGTCCCGTCCCGCGCCCGGTCCCCGCTGCGGGTCCCTTCGTCGGCCCGCCGTCACCGCCCGGTCCGGCCACCGCCCGCCCGGTGTCGCCGGCAGCCCCGACGGCGCCGGCAGCCCCGGTGTCACCGGCAAGCCCGGTCTCGCCGGCAAGCCCGGTGCCGCCGGCAAGCCCCGTTTCGCCGGCAGGCCCGGTCAGGGGTGACGCGCTATCGCCAGCAGGTTCGGTTGCCGGCCGCCCGGTGCCGCCGACAGCCCCGACGGCGCCGGCAGCCCCGGTGTCACCGGCAAGCCCGGTCTCGCCGGCAAGCCCGGTGCCGCCGGCAAGCCCCGTTTCGCCGGCAGGCCC
>NZ_JBEYTP010000002.1:135588-239776 GCF_040643125.1 Micromonospora sp. NPDC047465 | reverse complement strand
ACCGGTCAGGGGTGACGCGCTATCGCCAGCAGGTTCGGTTGCCGGCCGCCCGGTGCCGCCGACAGCCCCGATGTCGCCGGCAGGCCCGATGTCGCCGGCAGGCCCGGTTACCAGCCGACCGGTGTCGCCCGCCGGTTCGTTCCGGGGTGACGCGGTTACGCCAGCAGGCCCGGCCGCCGGCCACCCGGTGTCACCCGCAGCTCCGGTCACCAGCCGGCCGGTGTCACCCGAAGGCCCGACCACCAGCCGGCCGGTGTCACCCGAAGGCCCGACCACCAGCCGACCGATCTCCCCGGCAGGCCCGCCCGCCAGCCGACCGATCTCCCCGGCAGGCCCGCCCGCCAGCCGGCCGGTGTCGCCGGGGGGTCCGATCGGCGAGCCACCGGCTGCTGGTTCTCGGCCCCCGCTGCCCGCCGTCGAGGAGCAGTTCCAGGCGACCGGCCATGTGCCGCGACCTGCTCCCGAGGACGACGTCACGCCGGTCCCGACGCCGCCCGCCGCCCGACTGCGGCTGGAGTTCCTGCCGGCCCCGGGGGAGGCCACGTCCAGCACCGGGTCCTCCGGGCCGGCCCCGGCGCGCCCCGAGTCGGTCCCGCCGACCCACCCGTACGCGCCCACACCGCAGCAGGGCCTCGGTACCGAACTTCGCGGCGCCGAACCCGTGCTCGGACCCCCGGCCACCACGCCGCCGGCCGACCGTCCGGCGAGTGCCCACCCGGCCGGTCCGCGCCCCGCTCCCGAGGACAGGGGTGCGCCGACCACGCCAGCGGTTCCGTCGGCGACGCCAGCGGCCGCGATGCCGCTCGCAGCGGGCATGCCCAGGGCGTACGTTCCGCCGCCACCGAGCGATCCGCCGCCACCGAGCGATCCGCCGGCACCGGCGGCCCCGCCCCGACCCCAGCCGGCCGCGCCGAGCGGCGCGGACGCCTGGTTCCGGCCCTCCAAGCCCGTGATGCCTGCCGCAGAGACGGACGACGGCCGTCCCGCGGAGGCGGACCCCCGCCCCGCTGCCCCGGCCGACGCGTCCCCGAGCGCCATGTCGACACCTCCGGTCGACGCGGCGCTCCCGAAGCCCGTCCAGGACGACCTCCTATCGCCCGAGCCCACCCACGACCACCTCGACGGGGCGGCTGGGACCGATCCGGTGACACCCGCACCGGCCTCGCCGGGGACCTCGTCGACGGCCGCCCTGTCGGTCACCTCGCCCGTGTCCTCGCCGCCTGCCTCCGGTCCGCCTGCCGGACCGGTATCCGTGCCGCCCACGACACCCGCCCCGACGACCCCTGCGGCGGGCGACCCGGCTCCCCCGAGTCACCCGGCCGCCACACGATCGGAGCCGGCGAAGCCCCACCTCGCCTCCGCACCGGCACGCCCTGTCTCCGGACCACCTGTCCCCCGCCCTGTCTCCATGCCCCCTGCCCCGCACGTGTCGGCATCACCCGCCGGGCCGGAGTCGGCACCCCCGGTCCCGTCGGAGTCGGCACCGCCCGCCCGGTCGGAGGCGACGCCCGCAGCGCCGCCGGAGTCGACACCATCAACCCGGGCGGAGCTCGTGTCCCCGGCCTCGCCGGAGTCGGCACCGCCTGCCGCGTCGGATCCGGTGCCAAGGGAGCACGTCGCTCCTGCCCCAGTCGCGCTTGACGGTCTTCAGACCGGCCAGTCCAGGCCCGAGAACCTGGCACAGACCGTGTCGGCGCCTGCCCCAGGCGCTTCTGCCCCACCGCCCGCAACGGGCGTTGCGCCTTTGCGCACCCCCGACACCGACGCCGCGACCACGGCTGGGCCCACCGGTGGAACACCATGGCTGTCACCGAAGGGTTTTGACACCCATGGCGTTCCACTCGACGCGACCGATCCACGCTCAGCGTCCGCACCGCCGCCAGACACGGCAATGCGGGCAACCGCACCGCTGAGCGGGGCAACCGGAACGGTTCCTCCCGCGCGACCGGTCGACGGGTCCCCGAACGACTTCGGCCCTGGAACGGCGGCTGTGAGCAGCGCGCCTGACGCCGTTCCATCGGCGGCGGTGCCGGCCTCGGCCACGCTGATTCCCGGGCCACCCGCCCGGCCCGTGTCCGCGCCCCCGGCGGGGCCCGCCGCCTCGCCCACGGCGCGGCCCGTGTCCACGCCGCCCGCTGCGACCCCGGTACAGGCTGCTTCCGTGCCGCCCCTCGCGACCCCGACACAGGCCGCACCCGTGCCGCCCCTCGCGGCCCCGGCACAGGCCCCACCCGTGCCGCCCGTCACGGGTGCGGCGGCCAGGGGTGTCTTGCCGGCTCCGGCGACCTTCCCCGCCTTGCCGGTGGACGGGCCCTTGCCCGCGCCACCCGAAGGGCACACCCCGGTGCCCGAAGACCACCCGGAGGACAGTTCCGCGTCCGTTGCTGCGCCGGCCGACGCACCAGTCGCCGCGCCTTTGGCGCAGGCCCTGCCCACTCCGCCCGTCGCGCCCGTGTCGGCCCCGCCGACCCGACCCGCCGCCACAACCACCGGCAGCACGCCGCCGACGCCGGCTCAGCCGGTCACCGCGCCACCCTCCGAAGCACCGGCAGTGCCACCAGGCGTCCCCGATGTCGCGCCGCCGGGACAGGGGGTACCCGCGCCGCCAGCACCGCCTGCCGACGCGCCGCCGGCATCGCCCCTCCCCATGTCACCGGCGCAACCGGCATCCGCGCTGCCCGTCTCCGAGTCAGCCGCGCCGCCTGTCTCCGCGCCGCCGGCGCAACCGATGCCAGCGCCCACACCGCCGGCGCAACCGGTGCCAGCGTCACCCGCGCCGACCGTTGCCGAACCGCTGGCTCCTTCCGCCACCGAGCCGGTACCGCCCGTTTCGGTAGCGCCAGCACAAGCCGGACCGCTGACGCCGGCCCTCACCGAGCCCGAATCACCCGTCTCGGTGCCGCCAGCTGCACAAGCCGAACCGCTGGCACCGGCTGTCGCCTCCCCAGCGCCGCCCGTCCCGACACCGCCCATCTCGGCAGCGCCCGTCTCGGCAGCGCCCGGACAGCCGGTGTCAGCGCCGCCCATCTCGGCAGCGCCCGTCTCGGCAGCGCCCGGACAGCCGGTGTCGGCGGCGCCCGTCTCAGCGGCGCCCGGACAGCCGGTGTCAGCGCCGCCCGTCTCGGCGCCGTCGGCACAGCCGGCGTCCGCAGCGTCCGCGCCGGCCGCATCGACGCCGGTCGGGCAGGGTCCGTCGACTGCCGGTGAACGGCACGAACGCGCCCAGGAGCAGCGCGGCCCAGAGCAGCGCGGCCCAGAACAACGCGGCCCCGAACAACGTGGCCCCGAACAACGTGGCCCAGAACAACGCAGCCCCGAGCAACGTGGCCCCGAACAACGCAGCCCCGAGCAACGCGGCCCCGAACAACGCGGCCCCGAGCAACGTGGCCCAGGGCAGCGCGGCCCGGGATCGCGGGACGTCGACCGGACGAGTGCCGCGCAGGGCGACCCGGAGCAGGTGCTGGCGGCCTACCGCTGGCGGCTCGACCCGGAGACCCTGCGCGAGGTGGTGGAGGCGCCGGAGGAGTTCCGGACGATCCGCCGACGGCTCACCGAGAAGCTGGGCGCCGCCGTGGACAACCGGTCGCGCGCCCGGCTGCTGAGTTTGCGGGCGGTGGTCTCGCGGCTGCTCGGCGAGCTGGACGACGCGCTCGCCGACGGTCGGCTAGCACTCACGTACGCGGAGGCGACCGGGGAGTTGCGGCGTACGGCGGTCGCGCAGGCACGGCTGGCGCACGTGCTGCGCTGGCGGGGCGAGTTCGTGGAGGCCGACCGGCTCTTCGCCGAGGCCAACTCGACGGAGCTGCCCGACCGGCTGCGCGCGGCGCTGCACGAGCACGCGGGGCGGTCGTGCTACGACCAGGGCCGGTTGATGGAGGCGTGCCACCACTTCGAGCGGGCCCTCGACCTGCGCGGCGACGGGGACCCCGAACTCCAGGCACGGATCCGGCTCAGCCTGGACTCGGTGGCGGAGCGGGTGGCGGAGACGGGCTTCGGGCCGTACCCCCGGAGTCGGGACGAGGTGCTGGAGCGTGACCGGCCCCCGGTGCCGGCGCGCGACGGCGACCTGTGGGGTTTCGCCGACCCGGACGGCGACATGGCCATCGCGGCCGAGTACGCCGAGGCGCAGGCGTTCCGCGAGGGGCTGGCCTGGGTACGGCGGCCGGAGACGGAGCGGTGGTCGCTGGTCGACCTCGCCGGCGCCACCGTGCTCGGGCCGACCTACCCGGTGGTCCGGCCGTTCAGCGACGGGCTGGCCTGGGTGTCGGACGGCGCCTCCGGGTGGGTGGCGATCGACGCCGTCGGCGAGGTGGTCGTGCCGCACGGCTTCGCGGACGTACGCCCGTTCCACCACGGCGTGGCGGTGGTCCGCCGGGAGGGTTGGGGGGCGGTCGACCGCAACGGCCGCATCGTGGTGCCCACCCGGTACCACGAATTCGCCACGGTGCTGGCCGACGGCCGGTACGTCGACGGTTTCACCGACGAGGGGCTGGCCGTGGTGGACGTGGCCGGCCGGCGGGGCGTGGTGGACCGTACCGGGAAGGTGCTGGTCCCGCCCGCCCATCCGGCGCTGGTCATCCACCCCGTCGCGTTCCTGGTCGACGACGGCACCGGGCACTGGGGTGCGCTCGACCGGCGGGGCGAGCCGCTGATCGAGCCGGTGCACCGCGACCGCGACGAGGTCGTCGCCGAGATCGAGCGGCTGCTCGTCGACACCCACCCGGTGCTCTGAGCCGCGTCCCCGGCCGGTCATGATCGGCAGGAGTAGGGTCGTGAGCATGGAATTCCGTCACCTGGGCCGTTCCGGCCTGATGGTCAGCGAGATCTCGTACGGCAACTGGATCACCCACGGCTCGCAGGTCGAGGAGGACGCGGCGTTCGCCTGCGTCCGGGCCGCCCTGGACGCCGGCATCACCACCTTCGACACGGCCGACGTGTACGCGGGCACCCGCGCCGAGGACGTGCTGGGACGCGCGCTGGAGAACGAGCGGCGCGAGGGGCTGGAGATCTTCACCAAGGTGTTCTGGCCCACGGGGCCGGGCCGCAACGACCGGGGCCTGTCCCGCAAGCACATCATGGAGTCGATCGACGGCTCGCTGCGCCGGCTCCGCACCGACTACGTGGACCTCTACCAGGCCCACCGGTACGACTACAGCACCCCGCTGGAGGAGACGATGGAGGCGTTCGCCGACGTCGTGCACTCCGGCAAGGCGCTCTACATCGGCGTCTCCGAGTGGAAGGCGTCGCAGATCCGCGAGGCCCACCAGCTCGCCCGGGAGCTGCGCATCCCGCTGGTCTCCAACCAGCCGCAGTACTCGATGCTCTGGCGGGTCATCGAGTCCGAGGTCGTCCCCACCAGCGAGGAGCTGGGCGTCGGGCAGATCGTGTGGTCGCCGATCGCGCAGGGCGTGCTCTCCGGCAAGTACCTGCCGGGTCAGCCGCCGCCGGCCGGCTCCCGCGCCACCGACGAGAAGTCGGGCGCGGGCTTCATCGCCAAGTTCATGACCGACGACGTGCTGACGCGGGTGCAGCGGCTCAAGCCGCTGGCCGAGCAGGCGGGCCTGAGCATGGCGCAGCTCGCCATCGCCTGGGTGCTGCAGAACCCGAACGTCTCCTCGGCGATCGTCGGCGCGTCCCGCCCCGAGCAGGTGCACGACAACGTCAAGGCCGCCGGTGTGAAGCTCGACGCCGGCCTGCTCAAGGCGATCGACGAGATCATCGACCCGATCGTCGAGCGCGACCCGTCCCGGACCGAGTCCCCCGCCCAGCGTCCGTGACACCCCGCCCCGGCCGGCCCCCACGAAGGGGACCGGCCGGGGTCGGGCAGCGCCGGTCGACGGCGGGTCGGGCAGCGCTGGGCCGGGTGCGACGCGCCGGCCAACGCCGGGCGACGGCCGCCGGGTGCGACGCGCCGGTCAGCTCTGCCAGAAGCGGATCAGGTCCAGGCCGAGTGCGTAGAGCCACTGCGGCAGGCCGAGGACGTCCCCCACGGCGAAGACCGCCCCGAAGAACCAGCCGCTGATCCGCGGGTTCCACAGCAGCGCGAACAGCAGGATGAAGCCGAACGGGGCGAACAGGTCGTACATCTTGCGCCACTGCGCGTTCAGCCACGGCTGGATCATGTTGCCGCCGTCGAGGCCGGGCACCGGGAGCAGGTTGAGCACGCTCGCGGTGAGCTGGAGGAACGCCAGCAACGCCACGCCCGCCCAGAACTCGACCGGGCCGCCGCCGGCCGCGCCGAGGCGTACGGCGGCCACCAGGACCAGCGTGAACAGCACGTTGGTGGCCGGGCCCGCGAGGCTGACCAGCGTGTGCCGCAGCCGCCCCGGGATGGCGTGCCGGTCCACCCAGACCGCCCCGCCGGGCAGGCCGATGCCGCCGAGCAGCACCACCAGCACCGGCAGCCCGATCGACAGCAGCGGGTGGCTGTACTTCAGCGGGTTCAGCGTCAGGTAGCCCCGGTGGGCCACGCTGCGGTCGCCGGCCCGGAACGCGACGATCGCGTGGGCGTACTCGTGCAGGCAGAGCGACACCAACCAGCCGGACACGACGAAGAGGAACACGTCGAGCCGCACGTTGCCGAACCCGTGCCAGGTCAGCACGCCACTCGTGGCGAAGAGCGCGACCAGGGCCAGGAAGACCGGGCTGGGCCGGAACGCCGCCCGGGGCACGCCGAGCACCAGCGGCTCGCCCCCCGGGCGGTCGCCGGCCATCACTCCGCCGGGGGCAGCAGGCTCATCCGGTATTCCACCCGGTCGTCCTCGACGAGCGCGACCGAGGTGACGCCGGACGCCGCGAGCTCGCGCCAGGTCTGGCCGATCCAGGACTCGGCGTCCGCCTGACTGCCGAACGACTCCGCCGGCCCCTCGACCGACTCGCCGTTCGTGCCCTCGTACCGCCAGCTCCACGCCATGCCGCGTCTCCCCTCGCCGCTGATGTCCCGTGGGACGAACCCCCGCCAGCGTAGTCGGCCGCGCCCGTACGGGCGCGACGCTCGGCGGCCGGGGCTCCGACGGGCTGATCATCCGGCGGCGACGTGCCGGTACCGTGGCCCGGTGCTGACTCAAGGAGTGGTGCTCAGCGAGCGGTACCGGCTGGGCGAACGGGTGGCGACCGGCGGCATGGGCGCGGTCTGGCGGTGCACCGACATCATGCTGGAGCGCGAGGTCGCGGTGAAGGTGCTGCTGCCGGCGCTGACCGCCGATCCCGAGTTCACCGCCCGGTTCCGGGCCGAGGCCCGGATGCTGGCGGCGCTGCGTCACCCGGGCGTGGTCGCCGTGCACGACGTCGGCCGGTCCACCCTCGCCGACGGCAGCCAGGCCGACTACCTGGTGATGGAGTACGTCGACGGCCAGCCGCTGAGTTCCTGGCTACGGCGGGCGGGGCGGCTCGACCCGGCGTCCACCATGTCCGTGGTGGCGCAGGCCGCCGACGCGCTGCACACGGCCCATCTCGCCGGCATCGTGCACCGGGACGTGAAGCCGGGCAACCTGCTGGTGAAGTCCGACGGCCGGGTGGTGCTGGTGGACTTCGGCATCGCCCGCTCGGGCACCACGGCGGGCATCACCGCCGCCAACGTGATGCTCGGCACCGCCTCGTACATGTCCCCCGAGCAGGCCGCGAACCAGCCGGTCTCCCCGGCGACGGACATCTACGCGCTCGGCGCGGTGGCGTACGTCTGCCTGGCGGGGCAGCCGCCGTTCGACGGCGACAACCCGCTCCAGGTGGCGCTGCGGCACGTCCAGGAGGAGCCGCCGCCGCTGCCGCCCGGCACCCCGCCGCCGGTGGTCGCGCTGGTGGAGCGGGCGATGGCCAAGCGCCCCGGCGACCGGTACCCGGACGCGGCGGCGCTCGCCGACGCCGCGGCCGAGGCGCGGGACGCGACGCTGGCCGTCGTCCCGGCCTCCGCCCGCCCGCCGTGGGCCGTCGCCGGGCCGGCTCCCGCCGCGCTCGCGTCCCTGGCCGGCGGGGGCACCGACCCGGGCGGCAGCTCTCTCCCCAGCGCGGGAACCGACCCGGGCGGCGCGTCCCTCCCCGGCACGGGAACCGGCCCGGGCGGCAACTCCTGGCGTGACGCCGGGCCGGGCGCCCCCGCCGCGCCCGCGTCGCCCACCGCCGGGCCCCGCCCGGGCACCCCCGCCGTCGATCCGTTCGCGGCCCCGGGCACCGGTCTCGGCGCGCCGCCAGCCGCTCCCGCCGGGCATCGGCCGCTCGCGCCGCCTGCGGAGACCGGCTCCGGCACGCCGGTGGCGCCCGCCTTCGGGCCCCCGCCGGCGCCGCCCGTGCCGGTGTCCGGCACCCCCGGCGGTACGCCAACCGCGCCGTCCGGGTCGGCCGGCTACCCACCGTTCCCGCCCGCCGGCCCGCTGCCGTTCGGGGCCGGACCGTTCGGCCAGGCCAGTGCCCCGCCGGCCGGAGCCGCCCCGCTCGGGCACGCGAGCGCTCCGCCGGCCGGGGCGGCCCCGTTCGGGCACGCGAGCGGCCCGCCGGCCGGGGCGGCCCCGTTCGGGCGCCCGGGTCATCCGGCGGCCGGAGGCGACACGTGGGGCGGGCTGCCGCCGACCCGGGAGGACCCGGTCGAGGCGCGGCCGTCGCCGCGGCGCAGGGCCGCGCTGATCGGCGCGGCGGCCACCGTGTTCGTGGTGCTGGCCGGCGTGGTGGGGGCGACGGCCCTCTTCTCCGGCGGGGACCCGGCCGGCGGAAACACGCCAACGACGCTGACCGGCAAGTCCGTGGCGGCGGGGACTTCGGAGCCGGAGGGCGGCGACGGCACGGGGCAGTTCCAGGTCGAGCCGTCGCCGGGCGTCACCCGGTCGACGGCCCCGTCGCCCGGGGCGCCCTCGTCGACGCCCGGCCGCTCCTCGGCCCCCACCACCGGCGGCGAGCCGACCGTCACCTCGTCGGGGCGGCCCAGCTCCGCCCCGACGACCAGCCAGCCGGCGAAGCCGAACCCGTACACGCCGGTCGAGGCGTGCGGCAGCGGGTACAAGGTGATCGACTCGGCCTCGCTGACCGCCTCGGGCGTCCGCAAGGGCCGGGTCTACCTGCTCTACCACGCGGGCACCGGCACCAACTGCGTGGTGACGATGAAGGAGTCGGCGGTGGGCACGCCCACGTCCGCCTCGGCGTGGCTGGAGGTGCAGGGGCGGGCACGCAGCACCGACAGCGGGTCGTTCTCCTACTACGCCGGGCCGGTGCGGGCGAAGGCCGCCGGGGTCTGCGTGAAGTGGGGCGGGTCGACCGGCGGGGCCAGCTACGGCAGCGGCTTCGAGCACTGCGGCTGAGCGGGGCCCGCGGCGCCTCACCCGCCGTGGGCGGGCCCGCGTCGGCTGACCGCACCCGCCGGCCGCTGGCCGGCCGCCCGCCCGCCGGGGCCGCCGGCTCCTCGCACCTCCGGGGGCCACGCCCCGGGGGCTGGCTCTAAAGTACGGGCATGTCGGTTGACGGGTGGAACACGGTCCTGGTGCTCGGCGGCATCCGGTCCGGGAAGTCGGAGTTCGCCGAGTCCCTGGTCGCCGAGGCGCCGACGGTCCGCTACGTGGCCACCGCCGCCGACGCGCCCGCCGACGACGCGGAGTGGGCGGCCCGGCTGGCGGCGCACCGCGCCCGCCGACCGGAGACCTGGACCACCGAGGAGACCGCCGACGACCCGCGCCGCCTGGCGGACGTGATCGCCGCCGCCGGCCCGAACGAGACGCTGCTCGTCGACGACCTTGGCGGCTGGGTGACGGTGCTGCTCGACCCGGCCCACCAACCGGCCGACGACACCGCCACCGTCGCCGAACTGGCGGCGGCGGTGCGCGGCTGCGCGGCCCGGCTGGTGCTGGTCAGCCCCGAGGTCGGGCTCTCGCTGGTGCCGACCACCCCGCTCGGCCGGGCGTTCACCGACGCGCTCGGCGCGGCCAACCGGGCGGTCGCCGACGCCTGCGACGCGGTCGTGCTGGTGGTCGCCGGGCAGGCGGCCTGGCTGAAGCCCGGCGCCCCGCAGCCGGGCGTCGTGCCGGCCCAGCCCGGCCCGGCCCCGCTCACCGCGACGGGTGCGCCGGCCGCCGCCACGACCGCCACCGGCGCGGCCGGCGGCCCGTTGGGCGCCGCGGAGCCCGCCGCAGGCGTGCCCGCCCCCGCGTCGGCCAAGCCCGACGGCACCGCCTGGGCCGCACCGACCATGGCGCTGCCGGTGGTCGCCACCGGCCTGGTCATCCAGCCCGGGATGGAACTGCCCATGCCCGACGAGTACGCCGGCCCGCAGGCGATCGAGCGGCTCGCCACGCTGGACGTGCCCGGGGCGGGGCTGGGCGCCCTGGAGCGGGTGGTCGGGTTCGCCGCCGCCACCCAGGGCACCGCCACGCCGGCCCCGTGGGGCTCCGTACGGGTGCTGCTGCTGCACGGCGACCACCTCGGCGGCGCCGCCGCCGGCAGCGTGGACGGCGAGTCGGCGCGCCGGGCCCGGCAGGCCCGCGCCGGCAGGGGGGTGCTGGCCCGGCTGGCCGCCGAGAGCGGCGCCGACCTCCAGGTCGTGGAGACCCCCGCCTCGGCACCGATGGAGGACGAGCCGGCGCTGACCGGCGAGCAGGTCGAGGCGGCCCTGCGGGAGGGCTGGCGGCTCGCCGAGGAGGCCGCCGACGCGGGCGTACACCTGCTGGTGCTGGGGGCGTGCGGCGCCGGCACCGAGGCTGCCGCGGCGGCGGTGCTGGCCGCGACGGCCGGCGCCGAGACGCCCGCGGTGCTCGGCCGCGTGGTCACCGACTCGGGCGAGATCGACGACGCGGCCTGGATGCGGCGGTGCGCCGCCGTGCGGGACGCGCTGCACCGGACCCGGCGCTCGCCGCGCGGCGCCAAGGACGTGCTGGCCGAGCTGGGCGGCGGGGACGTCGCCGTGGCCACCGGCGTCCTGCTCGGCGCGACCGCCCGCCGGCTGCCGGTCATGCTCGACGGGCCGGTCGGCGTGGCCGCCGCCATGGTCAGCCGTGACCTGGCCGGGCAGGCCCGGCACTGGTGCCTGCTGGCCGACCACCGCGGGGATCCCGCCGTCCGGCTCGCCGCCGACGTGCTGGGCCTGACCCCGCTGCTCGACGTGCACCTCGACCTCGGCGAGGGCGCCAACGCCCTGGCCGCGCTGCCGCTGCTGCGATCGGTGCTGGCGCTGGCCGCCGCGCTGCCGGCCCGCCCGTCGCCCGGCGGCGACGGGGAGGACGGCGACGACGACGGGGACGGGGAGCCGGAGCCCGGTGTCGACACCGACGAGCCCGACTTCCGCGAGCCGGAGCCGGCCGGCCCCGGGCCGACCAGCACGGAGCCGGAGACGGAGACGGAGCCGGTGGACCCGTCCGGCCGGCGTGCCGGCTGAGTCGCGGCTCGCCGACGGGGCGCGGCTGGCGCTGACCACCTTCACCACCCTGCCGGTGCGCGCCGGGCGCATCGACCGGCCGGTGGCGGGGACGGCGATGGCGCTCGCCCCGGCGGTCGGCGCGCTGCTCGGCGCCGTCCTGGCCGCGATCCTGCTGCTCCCGGGCGCGCTCGCGCCGCCGCTGGTCGCGGCGGCCGTGACCGTCGGCGCCGGCGCGCTGCTCACCCGCGGGCTGCATCTGGACGGGCTGGCCGACACCGTGGACGCCCTGGGGTCGTACCGGCGGGGGGCGGCCGCGCTGGAGATCATGAAGAAGCCGGACGTGGGCCCGTTCGGGGTGGTCGCGCTGGTGGTCGTACTCCTGGTGCAGACGGCGGCCCTCGCGGAGCTGGCCGGCCGGTCGTGGCCGGCGGCGCTCGCGGCGGTGGTGGCGGCGACCGCGGCGGGCCGGCTCGGGGTGGCGGTGGCCTGCCGACGCGGGGTGCCGGCGGCCCGCCCGGAGGGGCTCGGCGCGCTGGTCGCCGGCACCGTCGGGCCCGTCGCGCTGGTAGGCGGGACGGTCGCCGTCGCGCTGCCGGCCCTCGCGGCCGTGCCGGGCCGCCCGTGGCAGGGGCCGCTCGCCGTCGCCGCCGCCCTCGCCGTCGCGGTGGGGCTGCTGCGGCACGTGGTACGCCGACTCGGCGGCGTCACGGGCGACGTGCTCGGCGCGACCGTGGAGGTGGTCACCACGCTGGTCTACCTAGGACTGGTGCTGTCCGGCTGAACGGGGCACGCTGCGGCGGGTAGCGTTCTCCCACGACAGCACCGGCGCGGCCATCCGGGGGACGACATGCTCATCACGGACGACTTCCTGCCCGTACCGGTCCCGGAGTCGCTGAGCGCGACCTATCTGGTGCCCATGACGGGGCTGCCGAAGGTGAGCACGAAGACGGCCGTGCAGCGGCTCAGCGGCCGGCTGGCCGAGCCGGTGCACGGGCTGGCCCGGCAGATGCTGGACAGCCCGCTGATGACCGTGGACACCCGCCCGATCGGCGAGTTCCCCGCGCTGCCGCCGGACCTGCTCACCGCGTTCGGCGCCACGGAGGCGCAGCTGGCCCGGCTGGCCGCCGCGAGCCACCTGGTGGTGGTGCAGGCCGAGTACCGCCCCGGCTGGCCGCCGGCCCACGAGTGGGCGGCGCGGGCGGTGGCCGCGGCCGTCGCCGAAACCGTTGACGGCGACGTGGTGGACGTCTTCGGCCTGCAGTTCCTCGACCCGGCGACGGCGCTGCGCTCGCTGCCCGACGAGCAGGGACGTATCCGGCTGGTCGACTGGGTGCTGGTGCCCTACTCCTCGGACGCCGAGGGCCTCTGGTTCACTACGAAGGGGCTGCGCCGCTTCGGGCTGCTGGAGCTGCAGACCCAGGGCGTGCCGGACCACCTGACCCGGGCGTGGGGCGCGGTGATGACCGGCGCGGCGCGGCGGCTGCTGCGGGACTGGACCGACGGGCTCTCCGGCGAGGAGGTGCCCGCGTTCGTGCAGCTGCCGGTGCTGGCCACGGTGACCGGGCACGACATCGCGGTGGCGTACGGCAATCCGGAGCAGCACGGGGCGACGGCGCCGGTGCTGCTGCGGCTGGAGCTGGACCCGGCCACCGACCCGGACGCCGACTCGTTCCTCAGCCTGCGCCCGCCGGCCGGGCACCCGGGGCCGGACGGCCGCTACTACGCCGCCGCCTGCGCGACCCTCTTCGCCGGCATCCAGCCGGACGTGCGCTACGCCCGCCCGGGCGACGCGATGAGCAGGGCGATCGCCACCGCGCGCGCCGGGCTGGGCGCCGTCCGGGCCCGGTTCCTCGCCGGCCAGCTCCCGCCAGAGACGCAGCTCGTGGTGAAGTACGGGCTGCCGGGCGACGACGGCCCGGAGTACGTCTGGGCCGGGGTGACGTCGTGGGACGCGGCGGAACGGATCGTCGGCGCGAGCGCCAGCGACGCCAACACCGACCCCACCGTGCGCATCGGCTCCCCCGTCGTGGTGGAGGCGGCGGACGTGGTCGACTGGGCGGTGCTCGACGGCACCGGCGTCATCGAGGGCGGCTGGACCCAGGCCGTCCTGGACGCCGGCGAACGCCCCCCGCCCCCGGTCTGACCACGCCAGCCACCCCGTTGATCATGAAGTTGCCGCCGGGACACGCCGATCCGGCGGTTGCGAACTTCATGATCAACGGGTCGCGGGTTACTTCACCGAAGGGGTGACGAACGGGGGGCGGGTGACGCGCATCTGGGCGCGGCGACCGCGGATGTCGACCTCGACCAGGTCGCCGTCGGCGAGGCTCGCGGCGGTGTCCAGCAGCGCCAGGGCGATGCCCTGCTTCTTCGTCGGGGAGAACGTGCCGCTGGTGATCGTGCCGACCTGCCCGTCGCCGACGAACACGGCCATGCCGGGGCGCGGGATCGCCCGGTCGACGGCCGCGAGGCCGCGCAGCGTACGCCTCGGGCCGGCGGCCTTCTCGGCCAGCAGCGCGTCGCGGCCCCAGAAGGCCGCCTTGTCCCAGCCGACCGCCCATCCGGAGCGGGCCTGCACCGGGGTGATCTCCAGCGACAGGTCCTGCCCGTGCAGCGGGTACCCCATCTCGGTGCGCAGGGTGTCCCGGGCGGCCAGCCCGCAGGCGCGCAGCTCGAAGGGCTCCCCGGCGGCGAAGAGCGCGTCCCAGACCGCGACGGCGTGCTCCGCCGGCACCACCAGCTCGAAGCCCAGCTCGCCGGTGTAGCCGGTGCGGCACACGGTCAGCTCGACCGGCCCGGACGCCACGTCCAGGGTCGCGGTGGAGAAGCTCATGTAGCCGTGGTCGGTCGGCAGGCCCAGCGCGCCGAGCAGCTCCGCCGAGCGCGGCCCCTGCACGGCGAGGACGGCGTACGCCTCGTGCTCGTCGGTGACCGTGACCGAGGCGGGCGCGGCGGCGCGGAGCCGGCGCACCACCTCGGCGGTGTTCGCCGCGTTCGGGATGAGGAAGACGTGGTCGTCGGCGTGCAGGTAGGCGATGATGTCGTCCACCACGCCGCCGGTGGCGTCGTCGCAGCACAGCGTGTACTGCGCCTGGCCCGGCCCGATACGGCGGAGGTCGTTGCTGAGGCAGGCGTTGACGAACTCCGCCGCGCCCGGCCCGGTCACCCGCGCCTTGCCCAGGTGGGAGACGTCGAAGACGCCGACCCCGGTCCGCACCGCGGTGTGCTCCTTGAGCACGCCGCCTCCGGCGTACTCCAGCGGCATCTCCCAGCCGCCGAACGGGGCGAACTTGGCGCCCGCAGCGGTGTGCCGCTCGTGCAGGGGGGAACGGCGCAGCCGGGTCGCGGCGGCGTCGGAGGTCACGTCGGTCATGGGTGGGAACTTACCGGGGTCTGAACGGCTGGTTAGCATCGGCGGGACCCGCCGGAGCCGTCGGCGGGACAGCCCCGACCTCCGACGGGTACGTTCCGCCGGAGACCTTCATCGCCGGTACGCCACGACGCGACCGGCCCGGCCCGCCCGGAGTAGCTTCAGTGACATCGCCCAGCACCACCCTGAGCCTGGTCGACACCGACCCCGCCGAACTCGCCGTCGACGCGATCGTGATCGGCGTGCACAGCCAGACCGGAGAGCAGGACGCCACCAGCGGCCCCGCCGGGACCCTGCTGCTGGCCAGCGGCGCGGAGAGCATCGCCGCCGCCTTCGACGGCAAGCTGACCGAGACGCTGGCCCTGTTGGGCGCGACCGGCGGCCCCGGCGAGGTGATCAAGCTGGCCACGCTGGGCACCGTGACGGCCCCGGTGGTCGCCGCGGTCGGGCTCGGCCCGGAGCCGACCGGCGCCGCCCCGGCCCCGGAGACCCTGCGTCGGGCGGCCGGCGCGGCCGTCCGGGCGCTCGCCGGCGCGCCGCGGGTGGCGCTGGCCCTGCCGCTGCCGGACGACGCCGACGCGCCGGCCGCGCTGCGGGCCGTTGCGGAGGGGGCGCTGCTCGGCGGGTACCGGTTCGCCGGCTACAAGACCCGGCCGCAGCCGGCCCGGCGGGAGCCGGTGGCCGATGTGCTGGTGGCCGTCCCGGACGCCGGTGACGCCGGCGCCCAGGCCGAGATCGCCCGGGCCCAGGCGGTCGGCGGCGCGGTCCGGCGCAGCCGGGACTGGGTCAACACCGCCCCCAACGAGCTGCGCCCGCCGTCCTTCGCCGACTCGGTGGCGGACGCCGCCCGCGAGGCCGGCCTCGAGGTCGAGGTCCTCGACGAGGCCGCGCTGGCGGCCGGCGGCTACGGCGGCATCATCGCCGTCGGGCAGGGCTCGGAGGCCCCGCCGCGCATGGTGAAGCTGAGCTACACGCCGGCCGGCGGCGGCAACGGCAAGCGGGTCGCGCTGGTGGGCAAGGGCATCACCTTCGACACCGGCGGCATCTCGATCAAGCCGGCGCAGGGCATGTGGGAGATGAAGTCCGACATGGCGGGCGCCGCCGCGGTGGGCGCCGCCATGCTGGCGATCGCCGCGCTCAAGCCGTCGGTGGCGGTGACCGCGTACCTGCCGATGGCGGAGAACATGCCGTCCGGGCGGTCGTACCGGCCGGGTGACGTGATCAGCATGTACAACGGCAAGAAGGTCGAGGTGCTCAACACCGACGCCGAGGGCCGGATGATCCTGGCCGACGCCATGGCCCGGGCCTGCGAGGACGGCTGCGACTACCTCTTCGAGACCTCCACCCTGACCGGCGGGCAGGTCATCGCGCTGGGCAAGAAGATCGCCGGCGTGATGGGCAGCCCGGAGCTGTGCGAGCGGGTCCGGGTCGCCGGCGACGCCGTCGGCGAGCCGGCCTGGCCGATGCCGCTGCCGGACGACGTGCGCAAGGGCATGGACTCCGACGTGGCCGACATCTCGCAGGTCAACGCCGGCATGGACCGGGCCGGTCACATGCTCCAGGGCGGGGTGTTCCTGCGCGAGTTCGTCACCGAGGACGTGGCCTGGGCGCACATCGACATCGCCGGGCCGGGCTACCACTCGGGCGAGCCGACCGGCTACTGGACCAAGGGCGGCACCGGCGTCCCGGTCCGCACGCTCGTCCAGCTCGTCGAGGACGTCGCCGCCAACGGCTGAGGTGTGCACGGAGAGGGGCCCCTCGTCACGAGGGGCCCCTCCGCCGTTCCACGTGGCGGCGCGGCCGCCGGGTCAGAACAATTCGGGGCGGCGCTTGCGACGCTCGTTGTAGTCCCGCATCCGCTGCGGGTAGCCCATCAGCCGGACGTCGTAGACGGGGATGCCCATCCGGTACGCGAAGCGGCGGGCGCCGTCCGGGCCGTCGACGCGGCGGCGGGTCCACTCGCCGTCGTCGGCGATCAGCATGACGGTGGTCTCGGTCACGGTCGTGCGGGGCTCGATGTACGCCTCGACCCCGCGCCGACTCCGGACGAAGTTCTCCAGATGGTCCAGATCGGCGCGGTCGGCGGCGCGGTCCAGGCTCACGGCGCGCGCCTTCTTGCGTCGTCGGAACAGTCCCACCGGCCGTCTCCCCCAGGCTCCGTCATCGAAGGCAGTGCCCAGCGTACGTGTCTCGGACGTGTCGTTGGGCACCTCGCTACGCGGCCTGTGTCCGGTGGTGACAAGATGACCGAGGTGGGGTGTGTCCGTGGCCCCCCGCCGTGACCCCCCGAAGCAGTGACGCGACCTGGGAGTTGGACGTGAGCGAGCCGAATGACGCAACCTTCGACATCGTCATCCTCGGAGGTGGCAGCGGCGGCTACGCGACCGCCCTGCGCGCCGTCCAGCTGGGCCTGACGGTCGCGCTGGTCGAGAAGGGCAAGCTCGGCGGGACCTGCCTGCACAACGGCTGCATCCCGACCAAGGCGCTGCTGCACGCCGCCGAGATCGCCGACCAGACCCGCGAGTCGGAGCAGTTCGGCGTGAAGGCCGAGCTGGTCGGGATCGACATGGCCGCGGTCAACTCGTACAAGGACGGCGTGGTCTCCCGCCTGTACAAGGGCCTGCAGGGCATGCTCAAGGGCAACAAGGCGATCACCATCGTCGAGGGCCACGGCAAGCTGGTCGGCAGCAACGTCGTCGAGGTCGACGGCAAGCGCTACACCGGCCGCAACGTCGTGCTGGCCTCCGGCTCGTACGCGAAGAGCCTGCCGGGCCTGGAGGTCGACGGCGAGCGGGTCATCACGAGCGACCACGCGCTGGTCCTGGACCGGGTGCCGTCCTCCGCGATCGTGCTCGGCGGCGGCGTGATCGGCGTCGAGTTCGCCAGCGTCTGGAAGTCCTTCGGGGTCGACGTCACGATCATCGAGGCGCTCCCCCGGCTGGTCGCCGCCGAGGACGAGGAGTCGTCGAAGGCGCTGGAGCGGGCCTTCCGCAAGCGGAAGATCAACTTCAAGGTCGGCAAGCCGTTCGAGAAGGTCGAGAAGACCGACAGCGGCGTCAAGGTGACCATCGCCGGCGGCGAGACCGTCGAGGCGGAGCTGCTGCTGGTCGCCGTCGGCCGCGGCCCGAACACGGCCGGCCTCGGCTACGAGGAGCAGGGCGTCAAGATGGACCGCGGCTACGTGCTGACCGACGAGCGGCTGCGCACCAGCGTGCCGAACGTCTACGCGGTCGGCGACATCGTGCCCGGCCTCCAGCTCGCCCACCGCGGCTTCCAGCAGGGCATCTTCGTCGCCGAGGAGATCGCCGGCCAGAACCCGGCCGTGATCGACGAGGCCGGCATCCCGCGGGTCACCTACTCCGACCCGGAGCTGGCGTCGGTCGGCCTGACCGAGGCGAAGGCCAAGGAGCAGTACGGCGCCGACAAGGTGAAGAGCTACAACTACAACCTGGGCGGCAACGGCAAGAGCCAGATCCTCAAGACGGCCGGCTTCGTCAAGCTCGTCCGGGTGGAGGACGGCCCCGTCGTCGGCGTGCACATGGTCGGCGCCCGGGTCGGCGAGATGGTCGGCGAGGCGCAGCTCATCTACAACTGGGAGGCGTACCCGGCCGAGGTGGCGCAGCTCGTGCACGCCCACCCGACGCAGAACGAGGCCCTGGGCGAGGCGCACCTGGCGCTCGCCGGCAAGCCGCTGCACGCACACGCCTGACCACGACAACCGCGGCGTCCGGCGACGGGCGATGATCCCACCAGGGGAATGAAGGAGTCTTAGAAGATGCCGGTATCGGTCACCATGCCCCGGCTCGGCGAGAGCGTCACCGAGGGCACCGTCACGCGCTGGCTCAAGCAGGAGGGCGACACCGTCGAGGTCGACGAGCCCCTGCTCGAGGTGTCGACCGACAAGGTCGACACCGAGATCCCGTCCCCGGCGGCGGGCGTGCTGAGCCGGATCGTGGTCGGCGAGGACGAGACCGCCGAGGTCGGCAGCGAGCTGGCCGTGATCGCCGGTGAGGGCGAGGCCGCCGGTGGCGAGGCCGCCCCGCAGCAGGAGGAGCCGGCCGAGGAGGCCGCCGAGGCCGCCGCGGAGCCGCAGGCCGAGGCGGAGCAGCCGGCCGTCGAGGAGCCGCGGGCGCAGGCCGCCCCGGCGCCGTCGGGCGAGGGCACCCCGGTCAAGATGCCGGCCCTCGGCGAGAGCGTCACCGAGGGTACGGTCACCCGCTGGCTCAAGCAGGTCGGCGAGACCGTCGAGGTGGACGAGCCGCTGCTGGAGGTCTCCACCGACAAGGTCGACACCGAGATCCCGTCGCCGGTCGCCGGCACCGTCCTGGAGATCAAGGTCGCCGAGGACGAGACCGCCGCGGTCGGCGCGGACCTGGCCGTGATCGGTGCCGCCGGCGCGGCCCCGGCGGAGGCCAAGCCCGAGCCGAAGCCGGAGCCCAAGGCCGAGGCCAAGCCGGAGCCCAAGCCGGAGCCCAAGGTCGAGGAGCCGACCCCGGGCCTGTCGTACAACGAGCCGGCGGCGGAGGCCGAGATCTCGGCGCGTCCGGCGCAGGCCGAGCAGAAGGCGGTGCCGGCGGCCCCGGCCCCGCAGCGCCCGTCCGCGCCCGTCCAGGGCGGCGAGGAGGCGGCCGGCTACGTGACCCCGCTGGTGCGCAAGCTCGCCAGCGAGCACGGCGTCGACCTGGCCTCGGTCAACGGCACCGGCGTCGGCGGTCGGATCCGCAAGCAGGACGTGCTGGACGCGGCGGAGAAGGCCAAGGCGGCCAAGGCCGCGCCGGCCCCGGCCCCGGCCCCGCAGCCCGCCGCCGCGGCGGCCCCGGCCAAGCCGGCCGCCAGGCCGCAGCCGAGCGCGAAGCGCGGCACCACCGAGAAGCTGCCCCGGATCCGCGCCACCATCGCCAAGCGGATGCAGCAGTCGCTGCACGAGATGGCGCAGCTCACCACCGTGGTCGAGGTGGACGTCACCAGGATCGCCAAGCTGCGGGCCCGCGCCAAGGACGCGTTCCAGCAGCGGCACGGCGTGAAGCTGTCGTTCCTGCCGTTCTTCGCCCTGGCGGCCGTGGAGGCGTTGCAGACCTACCCGATCGTCAACGCCAGCATGGACCTGGAGGCGGGCACGATCACCTACCCCGACGCCGAGCACCTCGGCATCGCGGTGGACACGGAGCGCGGCCTGATGGTCCCGGTCATCCACGGCGCCGGCGACCTGAACCTGGGCGGCATCGCCAAGCGGATCGCCGACCTGGCCGAGCGCACCCGCACCAACAAGATCAGCCCGGACGAGATCGCGGGCGCGACCTTCACGCTGACCAACACCGGCAGCCGGGGCGCGCTGTTCGACACCCCGATCGTGCCGTCGCCGCAGTCGGCGATGCTCGGCACGGGTGCCGTGGTCAAGCGCCCGGTCGTGGTCAACGACCCGGAGCTGGGCGAGGTGGTCGCCGTCCGGTCGATGGTCTACCTGGCCCTGTCGTACGACCACCGGCTGATCGACGGCGCGGACGCCGCCCGCTTCCTGGTCGCGGTCAAGGAGCGGCTGGAGGCCGGCAGCTTCGAGGCCGAGCTGGGTCTGTAGTCCCGCACGACGCACAGAGGGCGCCCCGGTCACGGACCGGGGCGCCCTCGTCGTTGTCGACCTGGCTCGGACCTGCACGCCGCCGCCCCGCCAGCCCCACCCGCGCCCGACGCGCCGCCCGCCCGCCGATCCGAGAGCCGCCCTGCCGACGCGCCGCCCGCCCTGCCGATCCCAGGGCCGGCCGTGGCCCGATTCCGGCGCGGCACGGTCGGGGCGCTGCGAGAGTGGGTTGGTGGGCGGCTTCCGGTGGCACGAGCGGTTGGGGCCTGCCGTCTCGATCGCGCCCGGCGCCCGGGTCGACCGGTTCGAGGTCTTCTTCGACCTGGTCTTCGTCTTCTCGTTCTTCATCATCACCCGGACGACCGCCGCCAACATCTCCGGCCGCCAGCTGCTGCACGCCCTGCTGGTGCTCGCCGTGCTCTGGTGGTGCTGGGTGGTGCACTGCGTGGTGGCGACCCGGGTCCGGCTGGGCGAGGGCTTCGTGCCGGTGCTGATGGTCGTCGGCATGGCCGCGCTGTTCTGCTTCGCGCTGTCCCTGCCGCAGGCGTTCGGCGACCCGGAGGACGTGGCCGCCGGGCCGATGGTGGTCGCGTTGAGCTACGTGGTGATCCGCGGCGTACACCTGTTGCTGTACTGGCACATCGCGCGGGAGAGGCCCGGCGAGCGCCGGCTGCTGCTGAAGTACTCCCCCGAGCTGACGGTCAGCACCCTGCTGCTCACGGCCGCCGCGCTGATCCCGCCGCAGATCGACGACCCGGGCCGGGCCGCACTGGTGCGGGACGGGCTCTGGATCAGCGTCGTCCTGCTCCAGTACGGCATGGGCCTGGTGGCCGGCGCCTGGGGCTGGACGGTGACCTCCGCCGAGCACTGGACCGAGCGGTACGACCTCATCCTGATCATCGCGCTAGGCGAGTCGGTCATCTCGGTCGGCGTCGGCAGCAACCTGGTCGGTCAGCCCCCCACCTGGCCCGCGGTGGCGGCGGCGGTGCTCGGCATATTCTTCACCGCCGCCCTCTGGTGGACGCACTACGATGTGGTCGGCCCGGCCGCCCGGATCGCCCTGCACACGGCCGAGGGCCGGGCCCGGGTGGCGATGGCCCGGGACGCGTACGCCTACCTCCACCTGCCGATGATCGCCGGGATCATCCTGTTCGCCCTCGGCGCGGAGGAGGTCGTAGGCGACATCACCGACCCCGAGGTGCCATTCACCGAGCCGACGCACGGCCCGGGCGTCCCGCTGCTGTTCGGCGGGGTGATCTGCTATCTCGCCTCGAACATGCTGTTCCAGGCGCGCACCCTGCGTACCGTCTACTGGACCAGGGTCGCCGCGGTGCTGCTGCTCGCCGCCGCCATCCCGGTGGGCCTGGTGCTGCCGGGGCTGGCCACCCTCGCCCTGCTCACCGCCATCTGCGTCGGGCTGGTGGGGGTGGAGGTGGTGGTCAAGGCGAACGAACGCCGCGCGCTGCGCGAGCGGGTCTTCGAGGAGAAGACCAGCCACGAGGCGTACGAGGCCGCCTGGCGCGCCCGCTGGCGCGAGCGCGCCCCCGAGGAGCCGTCGACCTGACACCGCAAGGAATCCTGCCGGTCGTAGCACTTCGTAGCACACCGACCTAGAATTGCTCCGTGGCAGAGCACGCTCATCGGGAGATCACGCAACGAGAGCTGCGCAACGAATCGGGCGCGATCATGCGTAACGTCGAGCGTGGCGAATCCTTCGTCATCACACGAAACGGCACGCCGATCGGAAAGCTCATCCCGCTGCGCCGGCGCACCTTCGTGCCGCGGGCCGAGGTGCTCGCCGCCTTCGCCACGGCCCCGGTGCTCGACGCCGAGGCCTTCCGCGCAGACATCGACTCGTCGGTGGAGCAGGACCCGTTCAGCCGTGAGTGGTGAGCCGCCGGTTCGTGGCCTGATCGACACGAACATCGTGATCCACCTCAGCGCCCTGGGTCCCGGGGAACTGCCGGACGAGATGGTCATCAGTGCAGTGACACTCGCGGAACTGTCCGCAGGCCCGCACCACACCGACGACCGCGCCGAGCGGGCCCGACGGACCAGCGTTCTGCAACACGCCGAGGCCATGTTCGAGCCGTTACCCTTCGACGCCGAGGCGGCGCGGGCCTTCGGCATGATCACCAGTGCGGTGCTGGCGACCGGGCGCACCACCCGCCGTCGGCTGGCGGACCTGATGATCGCTTCCATCGCGTACGCGAACGGCCTGTCGCTCTACACCACCAACCCGAGCGACTTCGTGGGGCTGGAGGAGTTGGTCAGAATCATGCCCGTCCGGCGTCCCTGAACGGTTTCGTCGCACCCGCCCTCACTGTCGTAGGCTGGCCGCAGCGTTGCGGTGCACCCGGCAAGGAGACCGCCGAGGGCATGGAGGCGCGGGACAGCATGGGACACACGTGCATCCATCCACGCCGGACGAGCGCCTGCGGGCCTTCGGCAACCAACTGATCGAGATCCACCTCTGGCTCCGCGAGGAGCTCACCCGCATCCGCGACGGGCTGGGCGAGCCCGGCGTACGACCCCGGGACCTGCGGACCCACTGCCTGGCCTTCTGCGCGGCGCTGACCCGGCACCACACCGGCGAGGACGCCGGGGCGTTCCGGGTGCTGGCCGACCGCGTCCCCGAGCTGGCCCCGGTGCTGCGCGAGCTGGAGGCCGACCACCACGTGGTGGCCGGGATCCTGCGCCGGGTCGAGGAGCTGGCCGACGCCGCCGCGCCGCCGGCCGAGGTGCGGGCCGAGCTGGACACGCTCGCCGCGCTGCTCGAATCGCACTTCGTCTACGAGGAGAAGAAGCTGGTCGACGCGCTCAACGCGCTGACCGACGGCACCACCGAGGGGCTCCTCGGGGTACCCGTCCCGCCGCCCGACCCCGAGCAGGTCTGCCGGTAGCAGAATTGTCGGCGTCGGGTTGGCCTGCCGGCCCCGGGGCCGGCAGGGTGGGCGTATGGCGATCTTCTCCCTCCAGGCGACCCCGTCCGACGGCCCGGGCTGGCTGGACCTGGCCCGGCGGGCCGAGGCGGCCGGTTTCGAGACCCTGTCCACCGCCGACCACCCCGGTAAGACGACGTCGCCGTTCGTCGCCCTGGCCGCCGCGGCGGCGGTGACGTCGACGATCAAGCTGGGCTCGTACGTCTCCAACGCCGGGATCCGGGAGCCCATGCTGCTCGCCTCGGACGTGGCCACCCTCGACCTGCTCTCCGGCGGTCGGGCCCGGCTCGGCCTCGGCGCCGGCCACACCCCGGCCGAGTGGCACGCGGTCGGGCGGGAGCGCCCCGACGTCGCCGGTCGGGTGCGCCGCTGCCTGGCCGTCGCCGAGGCCGTCCGCGCCCTGCTCGACGGCGAGGAGGTCACCGTCGACTCCCCCGACCTGGTCGTGCGGGCCGCGCGGCTGGAGACGCCGCGACCGGTGCAGCGGCGTGTCCCGCTCACCCTCGGCACGGCGAACTCCACGATGCTGCGCTGGGCCGGCGCGCACGCCGACGTGGTCGGGCTGGCCGGCCTGGGGCGCACCCTGCCCGACGGCTACATGCACGAGGTTCGCTGGCGCGAGGCGGACATCGAGGCACAGCTGGCCTGCGTCGCGGCCGGGGCGGCCGGACGGGCCGAGCCGCCGGCACTGGAGGCGCTCGTGCAGCTGGTCGCCGTCACCGACGACGCCGAGGCCGCCACCGCCCAGTTCGCCGAGCAGACCGGCCTGACCGCCGCCGAGCTGCTGGCCACGCCGTTCGTGCTGGCGGGCACCGAGGACGAGATCGTCGCGGCGGTCGCCGCGCACCGGCGCCGCTGGGGCGTCACCCGGTTCGTCGTCCGCGCCGACGCCCTCGACCCGCTCACGCCGGTACTGGCCCGCCTGGCCGCCGCCAGCTGAGCCACCGACTCTCGTGTACGGGTGAGGCGAGGTCAGGTCGTCGGCGGCTCGGCGACGAACACGCCTACGCCCTGCACACCTTCGACGAGCCCCTCGGTCCGGAGAGCGAAGATGGCTTGCCGGACAACGATGGTGGAGACTCTGTGCTCCTGACAGAGCTGGGCGGTGGATGGGAGTTTGTCTCCCGGAACGAGTTCGCCGGACGCGATCTGCTGACGGATATGGTCGGCAAGCTGCGCCCACTTGGGCTTGGCGGGCATCTGGTCTCCCTGGTCTGCACCGCCATTTGATCACGCATCAACTTGTGATCGCAACCAATGCCCACTCATGCCTTGCTTTATATAAGCGCTTATGCCAGGCTGACGACGGCTGGCTCCCTGGTCTGCAAACCGGAGCTGGTCGTCCCGTGAAACGCGCCCGGCCGGCCCAATCCCCCGAGGTCGGCCGGGTGCCACGCCCTGCCCGCCGCGCGGTGGCGGGCCCGCCCGCAGGCCCGGGGCGGGTGCCGGGCTCCAGCCGACCGCGCAACGGCTGCCCCCGCCCGCCTCGGCACCGCGACCCACCCTGAAGGAGACGACATGCCCGTGACCGGCCAGCCGGTAGACGCGGTGGAGAGTGCGCTCGGCGAGCTGCCGGTGCCCTGGTACGTGACTGCCGAAGACCTCAAACTCGCCATCCGGGCGGTGCTGGTGCACGCCCCCGAGTCATGGCCCGCGGGGCCGGTGTGCCGCAGCGACCGCACCCCGTACCCCTGTCGACTGCACCGCTGGGGACGACGGATTCTGCGCTCCCGAGGGCTCACCGACCAGGCCGTCGACGAGTTGGTGGCGCGAGGCGACTGGCTGGTCCGCGTACCCGATCGGGAGCGCTGACATGACGGCGAGCCGGCGGCGCGCCGCGAAGCCCGTCCCGCTCGCACCGCGCCACCGGCGCATCTGGCGAGGCTGGCGGCGCTGGTGCTCGTGCGGCCTGCGCTGGCGCGCGTGCCCCGACCGGCACCTGCCCGTGCCGACCGAGCCGCCCACCCCGCCGCGCAACACGCGGTGGTGGGACGAGGCGACCCGGGCGAACCCTCAGGTCGGGCGGGTGGGCCGGTTGACGCCCGCGCAGACCTGGCGAGCCAACGGCGGTCGCTGGTGACGACCGCCGGACCGCACCTGCCGCTGCGCCCGCTCTGGCTCTGCCGGGGATGCGGCGCGCCGTGGCCCTGCGGCCCCGCGCGACTCACCCTGCTGCGGGAGTACGCCCACGACCGGATCGCGCTACTGATCCACCTCGGCGGCCTGCTGCACGACGCGGCCGGTCACCTGCACACGCTCCACCCGCACGACGGCCCCGATCCGATCCAACTCTTCAACCGCTTCCTCGGCTGGGCCCTGCCCGGCGGTCGTCCGACCACCCGTCCCGGAGCGCCGCCGCGCCCGGCCACGTTGTGACGTAGGTGGCTGACCCCCGCATGGCTAAGCTCTTTCCATGCTGACGCGGCTGGAGGTGCAGGGGTTCAAGAACCTCCTCGACGTGAGTGTCGACTTCGGACCTTTCACCTGCATTGCTGGCACGAACGGAATGGGAAAGTCGAACGTCTTCGACGCGATCGAGTTCCTCTCCTACCTGGCGACCCACTCACTGACCGGAGCCGCGCAACGGGTACGCGGGACAGCCGGCGCGAGGGGCGGTGACCCCCGTGACCTCTTCTGGGACGGCTACCGTCGAACGGGACATCGACTCACGCTCGCGGCGGAGATGATCGTGCCGGCCGAGGTCGAGGATGAACTCGGCGAACGAGCCCGGCCTGCGGCCACGTACCTGCGTTACGAGGTGACCCTCGGCTACGGACCGACGCGCGGTGAGCACGGCAGTGGGCGGCTTCACCTGCTCCGCGAAGACCTGCGACAGATCGAGGACCCGTCGGGTCGGATCGCGTTCCCCGCGAGCCCGGCCTTTCTCGGTTCGGTCATCCGGGATCACGGTGGAGACCGGGTCTTCCTGTCCACCGATCGCAACGGTGTGCAGGACGCTCTGATCAACGTCCACGCCGACGACAACCGGGTGGAGAAGTCCCGGCCGGCCGGGCGGGCCGCGCGAACGGTGTTGAGCACGACCGTCACAGCCGACAACCCGACGGTCCTCGCCGCGCGGAACGAGATGCGGCGTTGGCGCCGTTTGGCGCTGGAACCGTCCGCGCTTCGTACGCCGGACGACGAGACCGGCCCCGAGTCACTCGACCCGGACGGCCGGCACCTGCCCAGCACGCTCTACCGGGTGGCGCACGCGCCGGACTGGTCCGGCGATCCTGAGCGGGTCTACGCCACGGTGGCGGGCCGGCTCTCTGACCTTGGCGGCGTCGCCGTCGAGGCGTTGGACGTCGAGTTCGACGAGGCGCGTCAGACCTTCACCCTGTTCCTCCAGGAGCGCGGCGGCCTCCGACTTCCGGCCCGGGCGTTGTCCGAGGGAACGCTGCGGTTCCTGGCGCTGTGCGTGCTGCTCGAAGACGCGGAGTTCGGTGGCCTCGTGTGCATGGAGGAGCCGGAGAACGGGATCCATCCCGCGAACCTGCCCGGCGTGGTCCAGCTCGTACGGGACCTCGCTGTCGATCCCACCGAGCCGCCCGGCGACAACAACCCCTTCCGACAGGTCATCATCAACACCCACTCCCCTGGGGTGGTGCAGCTCTGCGACCCCGCCGATCTGCTGTTGGCCAGCGTGAAGCCACGACCGGCTCCCGGTGGGGGGACGACGCGGGCACTGTCCCTTCTGCCCTACCGGAAGTCGTGGCGAGCCGCCTTCGGGAGTCCCACCTTCTCCGAGGCGGACATCGTCGCCTATCTCGCCGAGCCGCCGGAAGCCCGCCTCCGCCTTCCCTCGGACCTGATGCCATGACAGACCACTCCTACTCCGGTTTGTTCGTGGCCGAGGGCACCTCGGACGAGCCACTGGCGGAGCACATCGAGTTGCTGTTCCTGTGCCACGGGGTGTCGGTGAGCCTGAGCAGGCCGGACTTCTCCCGGCTCCCCAGGGTCGCCAAGGACGTGGGATCGCGGGTGCGAGCGGGGCTGGCCCTCGCCGGCGGTCCGGTCGACCTGATCGTGGTGCACCGCGACGCGGACAACGCGGGACGGCACGCTCGACAGCAGGAGATCGAGTCCGCAGCGCAGCCGCTGGCCGGTCCCGCAGAGCTCGTGCCCGTCATCCCGGTACGGATGACCGAGGCCTGGCTTCTTCTCGACGAGGCCGCGATTCGCCAGGTCGCAGGCAATCCACGTGGACGCGTGCGGCTGGGCCTGCCGAAGCCGCACCAGGTGGAGTCGATCGCCGACCCCAAGGAAGTCCTCCGCGACTGCCTCCTCGCGGCTGCGGAGGTGACCGGCCGGCGTCGGGACGTGGTGGCGAAGCGGTTCAACCAGCATCGCCGCCAGTTGTTCGAACGTCTGGACCCGGCCGGCGCGATCACCCACCTGGACAGCTGGCGTCGCCTGGTGGCCGACGTCGACGCCGTGGTCAAGCGGTGGCGCTCGGTCGGCAGCTGACCGACGGCCGTACGCTCGCCCGGGGCGCGCTCGGCTGGCTGCTGGCCCGCAGCCCCGGACGGTGACCGGCTCTACACGTCCGGCTCGGCGTCCGTACCCGAAGATATGGGCATGCGGATCCTCATGGCCGGCGCGTCCGGCTTCCTCGGCACCCGGCTGGTCGACCGGCTCACGGCGGACGGGCACCAGGTCACCCGACTGGTCCGTCGGCCGCCGCGCGCCCCCGACGAACGGCAGTGGGACCCGTCCGCCGCGCAGCTCGACCCGGCGACGGTGGCGGAGGCGGACGCGGTGGTCAACCTGGCCGGCGCGGGCGTCGGCGACCGGCGGTGGAACGACGGGTACCGGCAGGTGATCCGGTCGAGCCGGGTCGACACGACCACCGCCCTGGCGATCACCATCGCCGGGCTGCCCGACGGCGACCGGCCGAGGGTGCTGCTCAACTCCTCGGCGGTCGGCTGGTACGGCAACACCGGCGACCGGACGGTCGAGGAGGACGCCCCGGCCGGCGAGGGCTTCCTGGCCGACGTCTGCCGGGTCTGGGAGGCCGCGACGCGCCCGGCCGAGGACGCGGGCGTACGCGTGGTGCGGCTGCGCACCGGGCTGCCGCTGCACCGCGACGGCGGGCTGCTGAAGCCGCAGCTGTTGCCGTTCAAGCTGGGGATCGCCGGGCGGCTCGGCAGCGGCCGACAGTGGCTGCCGTGGATCTCGCTGGTCGACTGGCTGGACGCCGCGGTGTTCCTGCTGGCCCGCGACGACGTCGCCGGGCCGGTCAACGTGGTCGGGCCGGCCCCGGTGACCAACGCCGACTTCACCCGCGAGTTGGCCCGGCAACTGCGCCGGCCGGCGATCATCCCGATCCCGGCGCTGGCGCTGAAGGTGGCGCTCGGCGGCTTCGCCCACGAGGCGCTGACCAGCACCCGGGTCCTGCCCGGCGTGCTCACCGAGGCCGGATTCGCGTTCCGCCACCCCGATCTGGCCGGCGCGCTGCGCGCCGCGCTGCGCGACTAGGTTCCAGGCCGCGACGCGGGCCGGACGCCCGGCGGGCGTCCGGCCACGGTCGGCGCGGCGGGTCAGCAGCCGACGACCCAGTGGTTGGGGCCGGTCTGCTTGAGGGTGCTGGTGTAGAAGGTGTTGTAGAGGCCCATCCGCTGGTTCGAGCCGTTGGCGTAGGCGTAGCCGCCGGACTGGTAGGCGCGGCCGGCGCCGACGTGCGCGTAGTTGCTGGCGGTCACGCAGGTCGGCGCGGTGGTCGGGCTCGCCGTCGGGGAGGCCGTGGGGCTCGCCGTCGCCGTCGGGCTGGGCTGGGTCCCGCCGTCCAGGCCGAAGAAGACCGCGTCGTGGTACGCGGAGCAGATGGTGTCCAGGATGTACGGGGCAGTGGTGCCGCACTGGTCGGCGGCCGAGCCGGGGTCGACCGGGGTGCCGTGGCCCATGCCGGAGATCCGGTAGACCCGCACGTCGTTGTTGCCGTACACCTCGAGGCTGGTGTTGGCGGGCAGCGACGCGGTGCTGGTCGGGGTCTGCGAGACGCCCCGGACGTTGGTCCACTGGTCGCGCAGCTCGGTGGCGTTGGCCGGCACGACGGTGAAGTCCGAGGTGCCGTGCCAGATGGCGACCCGGGGGCGCGGGCCGGTGTGCCCGGGGTGGGCGGCCCGGACCAGGTTGCCCCACTCCTGCGGGGTCTTGTTCACGCCCTGGAACTGGCAGGCGTTGGTGGTGGCGGGCGGCGAGCAGCGGTACGGCAGGCCCGCGATGACGGAGCCGGCGGAGAAGACGTCCGGGTAGGTGGCGAGCATGACCGCGCTCATCCCCCCGCCGGCGGAGAGCCCGCTGACGAAGACCCGGCCCGGGTCGGTGCCGTAGTTGTTCCTGGCGTAGTCGACCATCTGCTTGATCGACAGCGCCTCGCCGGAGCCCCGCGTGATGTCCTGCTCCACGAACCAGTTGAAGCAGCTCAGCTGCTGGTTGGCGCTGGACTGCTGCGGCACGATCAGGGCGAACCTCCACTGGTCGGCGTACTTGCGCCAGCCGGAGTTGGCGAAGTAGCCGGAGGCGTCCTGGGTGCAGCCGTGCAGCAGCACGACCGCCGGCGCTCCGGCCGGCAGGTTGTCCGGCCGGTACGCGTACATGGCGAGGTTGCCGGGGTTGGAGCCGAAGCCGGTGACCTGGGTGAGGGTGGCGGCATGGGCGGGGGCGGCGAGGGTCACGACCGCGGTGGCGGCGAGGACCAGCCCGGCGACCGCACCGGTCAGCCGGGTGAGCAGGGACGAGGAGCGGCGCACGGGGGCCTCCTGGGGACGGGTTGTGAACTGGGTCACCCGCGAATTGCCGCGAGGTTACGTCGATGTGTCGACGGTGTGACATGGGCCACGGTCACACATTCGCTGTCGGGAGGATGTGCGTCCTGACCGGCCTGTCCAGGTCCGGTTGGTAACGTCCGCTGCGTGCCGACCTCCCCGTCCCTGGCGCCCTCGCCGGCCTCGCCGCCCCGTGTCGTCCGCGACCGTCGGGCCGACCTGATCGTGGCGCTGGTCGCGCTGGCGCTCGCCGTCTGGGTGACCAGCGGGCTGTGGCGGGACCCGAACGTCCGCGCCATCACGGTCAACTCCAGCGACCAGGCGCTCTTCGAGTGGTTGCTGGCCTTCGGCGGCCACGCGGTGACCCACGGCGACGACCCGCTCTTCACCCACCTGGTCAACGTCCCGGACGGGGTGAACCTCGCGGTCAACACCTCGATCACCGTGTACGCGGTGGTCTTCGCCCCCCTGACGTACCTGATCGGGCCGCCGGCCACGTTCCTGGTGATCCTCACCCTCAACCTGGCCGCCACCGCGCTCGCCTGGTACTGGCTGTTCTCCCGGCACCTGGCCCGCAGCCCCCTCGCCGCCGCGGTCGGCGGGTTGTTCATCGGCTTCTCCCCCGGCATGGTGTCGCACGCCAACGCCCACCTGAACTGGACCGCCGGCTGGTTGGTGCCGCTGCTGGTGTGGCGGACGTTCGCCCTGCGCCGCTCCCGGCGCCCGCTGCGCGACGGCGCGATCCTCGGCGCGCTCGTCGCCGTCGCCTTCTCCATCGCCGCCGAGGGGCTCTTCTTCACCGCGCTGGCGCTCGGCGTCTTCGTGGCCGTCTGGGCGCTGCACCCGGCCCACCGCGCCGAGGCCCGGGCGGTGCTGCCGACCTTCCTGCGTGGGCTCGGGGTGACCGCCGTGGTCGCCGGGGTGCTGCTGGCGTACCCGCTCTGGCTGCACTTCGCCGGCCCGCAGCGCTTCCACGGCACCGGCTTCGACGCGGTCATCCACTCCGAGGACGTCGTCGCGTTCGGGGCGTACCCGCGCCGCTCGCTGGCCGGCGAGGTGGGGCTGGGCACCCGGCTGGCGCCGAACCCGACCGAGGAGAACTCGTTCTTCGGGATCCCGCTGCTGCTGCTCGTCGTCGCCTGCTTCGTGGCGCTGTGGCGCCGGGCCGACGCGGGCCGGCGGGCGACGCTCTGGGCGCTGGGCGTGACCGCCGTGGTCTTCACGGTGCTCTCCTTCGGCCCCGAGGCCAAGGTCGACGGGCACCGCGCCGACCTGCCGATGCCGTTCGACCTGCTCGGGCACCTGCCGGTGATGAACGCCGCCCTGCCCGCCCGGCTGGCGCTGGTGGTGGCGCCGGTGATCGGGGTGCTGCTCGCGTACACCGTCGACCGGCTGCGGGCCGAGCCGCCCCGGCGCCGCCCGGCGCGGCTGGCCTGGTGGGCCGGGTTCGCGGTGGCGCTGGTGCCGCTGCTGCCGACCCCGCTGCTGACCATCGAACGCGAGCCGATCCCGCGCTTCATCACCGCCGGCACCTGGCGCGAGTACGTCTCCCCCGGCGGGGTGCTGACCCCCGTGCCGCTGACCCTCGACGTCTATCCCGACGGGCAGCGCTGGCAGGCGTACGCGCTGTCGCACCGGCAGGGCGAGTTCGCCATCCCCTCCGGCTTCTTCCTCGGTCCGGGCGGCCCGGACGGCCGCGGCCGGATCGGCCCGCCGCCGCGCCCGTTCAGCGCAATGGTCGACGAGGCCGGTCGGAGCGGGCTGGTGCCGATCATCACGGAGGGCAGCATCCGGGAGGCCCGCGCCGACCTGCGGCACTGGCGGATCGAGACGGTGGTGCTGGCCGACGAGGTGCACGGGGCGAAGTGGCCGGTCGACGAGGAGGCGGTCCGCCGCACCGTGACCGCGTTGCTCGGCCCGCCCGAGCGGGTGGACGACGTCTGGCTGTGGCGGGTCCCGCAGGGATGAGCGCCGTGGTGCCGTGGTGCCGGTGGTGCCGTGGTGAGCCGCGTCACCGCAGGTGACCGGCCGGTACGGGTCTAGGCTTGGCGCGTGAGCACGACGACTTCCGGCCTCACGGCCGTCCGCGCCGGTCTCCTCGACTACCAGGCCGCCTGGGACGAGCAGCGCCGGCTGCACGAATCGGTGGTGGCCGGCGAGCGGGGCGACACGGTGCTGCTGCTGGAGCACCCGAGCGTCTACACCGCCGGCAAGCGCACCGAGCCGTGGGACCGGCCCATGGACGGCACGCCGGTGGTCGACGTCGACCGGGGCGGCAAGATCACCTGGCACGGCCCGGGGCAGCTCGTGGGCTACCCGATCGTGCGGCTGCCCGACCCGGTGGACGTGGTCGCCTACGTGCGCCGCACCGAGCAGCTGCTGATCGACGTCTGCGCCGAGTTCGGGCTGGCCGCCGGCCGGGTCGACGGGCGCAGCGGGGTCTGGGTGCCGGAGGACGACCGGGGCCCGGCCCGCAAGGTGGCCGCCATCGGCATCCGGGTCGCCCGCGGGGTCACCCTGCACGGCTTCTCGATCAACTGCGACTGCGACCTGGGCCACTTCGACCGGATCGTGCCCTGCGGCATCCGCGACGCCGGCGTCACCTCGCTCACCGCCGAGCTGGGCCGCCCGGTCACCGTGGCCGACGTGCTGCCGGTGGTCGAGCGCCGCCTGCCGGCCCTCGTCGCGGTCTGACCCCGCCCGTGCGGATCGATCTCGTCACCGTCGTCGTCGCCGAGTACGACCCGGCCATCGACTTCTTCACCGAGGTGCTCGGCTTCGACCTGGTCGAGGACTCGCCGTCGCTGACCAACGACGGCCGCCCGAAGCGCTGGGTCGTCGTCCGACCGCCCGGCGCGCAGACCGGGCTGCTGCTGGCCCGCGCCGACGGCGAGCGGCAGGCGCAGGCCGTCGGCGACCAGGTCGCCGGCCGGGTCGGTTTCTTCCTCCAGGTCGACGACTTCGACGCCACCTACCGCCGGATGGTCGAGGCGCGCGTCGAGTTCGTGCGACCGCCGCGCACCGAGCCGTACGGCCGGGTGGCGGTCTTCCGCGACATCGCCGGCAACCTCTGGGACCTCCTCGGCCCGGCCTGACCGCGCAGGACGCTGCCGACAGCGCCGACGAGCAGCGCGAACAGGCTGCTGACCCCCGGCCACGGCCGTCGCGGTCGGCACGTCGGAGACCGCGTGCGGCACCGACGCCGCGGCACCGAACCCGAAGACGAGAGGTGCACGTGGTTGCGCCCGTAGAGCGAGGTGAACGCGCGGAACGCGGCGTACAGGGACCAGTCCGGGTGGCCGGCCGCCAGCACCGCGAGCAGCGGCACGAGGACGCTGACGCCGGCCCGCAACGCGACCCGGTGGGCGCCGTGTGCCTCGCCGAGGTGTAGCAGGTCGCGCAGCGTCGTCCGGAACCGCTCGCCCACCACCCTCCTCCCACACCCCGCTGCCCGGCTACGGCTCACGCCGTCCGGGTCTCGTCCGAGGCCCCGCTCCTTCACACCCCGGGACCCGGCCGCGGTTCGGCGAGCCCGACTCCAAGCACTTGAGCGGTCGCTCAAGTGGAGGTATCGTCCCCTTGAGCGACCGCTCAAAAATGGGGAGGCTCCGGTGCGGGCTGTCTATGTCGAGGCGCTGATCGCCGCACCGGTCGAACGGGTGTGGTCTGCGACGCAGGACCCCACGGTGCACCGCCGGTGGGATGTCCGCTTCAGCCGGATCGACCCGGTGCCGGGCACCACGCCCGCCCGGTTCCGCTACTCCACCACGGTGTTGCCCGGGGTGCGGATCGGCGGCCACGGCGTACACGCCGGTGAGCGGACACGACCGGACGGCACGTGCACCTCGGCCCTGCGCTTCGGCTCCGACGACCCGCGTTCGCTGATCGCGTCGGGCTCCGGCTACTGGCGATACGTGCCAGTCCCTGGCGGGGTGCGCTTCCTGACCGGCTACACGTACGCCACCCGCTGGGGACCGCTGGGCCGGCTTGCCGATCTCGTGTTCCGCCCGCTGTTCGGCTGGGCGACCGCGTGGTCGTTCGACCGGCTGCGGCTGTGGCTGGAGCACGGCGTGCCCCCGGAGCGCGCACAGCGCGACGCCGGGCGGGAGCTGGCCCTGCGGGTGCTCGCGGTGACCGGCGTCGGCGCGCTGGTCGCGTCGGTCACCGACGGGTCCGCGACCGCGGCCGGTGCGGTGCTCGCCGCGTCGGTGGTCGTGCTGGCGCTGCCTCCCCGTCCCCATACCCCGGCTGCCCGCCGCTGTCGGCGCCGGCCGCCGGACCGTCTCGCCGCCCGTCCACCGTCCGTCCTGGAGAAGCTGTGACCTCCGTCTTCCAGCGCGCCCTGGGCGCCAACTTCGGCCGACTGCACCCGCAGTTGCAGCGCCGCTTCGGCGTCGACGGCGACACCGACCTGGGCTGCGTGGGCACCGGCATCATGGACCGCGTCTGGCGGGGGCCCGCCTTCATCGCGCCGTTCCTGCGGCTGGGCACCCTGCGGCACATCCTGTTCCCGGAGACCGGCGTCGGCATTCCGTTCACCATCGAGAACTACGCCTACGCCGACTCGTACCGCCGACCCACGCTGACGTTCGTGCGGACCTTCCAGGTGTCGACGCACTGTCGCCGCCGCTTCGACGCCACCATGGTCTACAGCCCGCAGCGCCAGGTCCTGGTCGACTACCTCGGCACGCACCAGCACCTCGCGGTCGACCTGCACCTGGGCGTCGACGCGACCGGCGCGCTGACCATCCGCAGCGGCGCCCAGCGCTTCCGCGGCGGAGTGCCCTGCCCGGCGGCCCTGACCGGGCAGGCGCACCTACGGGAGTGGTACGACGACCGCCACGGGCGCTTCGGCATCGAGGTGCGGGTGAGCAACCCTCTCGTCGGGCCGCTGTTCGGATACTCGGGCAGCTTCACCGTCCAGTACGTCCGTTCCGACCGGGCACCGGTGCCGGCGGCGGTGCGGCCGCTGCGGGAGAATCCCCGCGACTGACGAAAGGACAGCCATGGCCGCCACCCGCCAAAAGTTGATCGACGGCACGCTCGCGGCGATCCGCACCCACGGCATCGCCGGCGCTTCGGCTCGCACCGTCGCCGCGGCGGCCGGAGTGAACCAGGCCCTGGTCTTCTATCACTTCGGCAGCGTCGACGCCCTGCTCGCCGAGGCCTGCCGCAGCGCGACGGCGGCCCGCGTCGCGGCATACCGGGAACGCTTCGCGGAGGTACGGTCGCTGCGCGAACTGCTCGACCTGGGTCGCGCCCTGCACGAGCAGGAGCGTGCCGAGGGCAACGTGGCGGTCCTGGCCCAGCTGCTCGCCGGCGCCCAGACCGACCAGCGGCTCGCCGAGTCGACGGCCGGCGCGCTCCGGATGTGGACGGCCGAGATCGAGACGGTGCTGCGCCGGGTGCTGCGCGACTCGCCGGTCGCCCCGGTCGCCGACCCGGCAGGGCTGGCGAGCGCGGTCTCGGCCGCGTTCGTCGGCTTGGAACTCTTCGAGGGAGTCGACCCGACCGGCGCGCGGGACGCCTTCGACGCGCTGGAACGCCTCGCGGTGCTGATGGAGGTCGTCGAGGATCTGGGCCCGATGGCCCGCCGGGCGCTGCGCGGCCGGCTGCGCGCCCGCGGCTGACGTCCGGTCCGGGGCTGAGGACGCCGCGGCCGGCCTCCGACACGGCCGAGGACGGCAACCGGGCCGGGTCGCTGTGGAGCAGGGTCGTGACCGACACCGGCTCCACAGCGACCGAGAACGGCCTACGGGGTGAGCCGGTGCAGGTCGCGCGGGAAGGCGGTCACCTCCCGGACGTTGGCCGCGCCGGTCAGCCGGGCCACGAAGCGCTCCAGCCCGATGGCGAAACCGCCGTGCGGCGGCATCCCGTGCCGGAAGGCGTCGACATAGCCGGCGTACGGCTCGACGGGCTCGCCGCGGGCCGCGAGCGCCGCCAGGTAGTCGGCGTGCCGGTGCAGCCGCTGCCCGCCCGTCACCAGCTCCAGCCCCCGGAACAGCAGGTCGAACCCGTTGGAGTACGTGGGCCGTGCCGGGTCGGGATGGGTGTAGAAGGGCCGCTTCGCCATCGGGTAGCCGGTGACGAAGAGGAACTCGGAGCCGTGCTCCCGCCGCGCCCACTCCCCCAGCGCCCGCTCGTGCGCGGGGGCGAGGTCCGGCTCGTCGGCCGGCGCGCCGGCGATCTCCAGGGCCTCGGTGAAGTGCACGGCGGGGATCTCCGCCGGCACCTCGGGGGCCTCGACGCCGAGCGTGGCGAGCGCGGCGCCGGCCCGCCCGCGTACCGCGTCGAGCATGCCGGCCACGGTGTGCCGCAGCACGGCCATCACGTCCCGGTGGTCGGTGACGAAGCCGAGTTCGGCGTCGAGCGAGGTGTACTGCGCCAGGTGCCGCACCGTGTCGTGCGGCTCCGCCCGGAACACCGGCCCGACCTCGTAGACCCGCTCGAAGACGCCGACCATGAGCTGCTTGTAGAACTGCGGCGACTGGGCCAGGTACGCGGGCCGGCCGAACCAGTCCAGCGCGAACACGTTCGCCCCGCTCTCGGTGGACGAGCCGACCACCTTCGGCGTGTGGATCTCCACGAAGTCGCGGGCGTCGAGCGCGGCGCGGAATCCGGCCACCGCCGCCGCCGAGACGCGCAGCGCCGCCGAACGGGTCGGGTGGCGCAGCGCCACGGGCGCGTGGTCGAGCTGGGTGGGCAGGCTCGCGGTCAGCGCCGGCCGGTAGAGGTCGAACGGCGGCGGCACGGCGGGCGGGCCGAGCGGTCGTACGGTCGGCTCGGCGACCTCGACCCCGGCGGGAGCGGTCGGGTTCGCGACCACCGTGCCGGTGACCTCGACGACGGTCTCCTCGGTCAGTTTTTCCAGGTCCGCGCGGACGGCCGGGTCGGCGACCACCACCTGGGCGAGGCCGGCCGCGTCCCGGACGATCAGGAACGCCACCGACTTGAGCAGCCGGCGGCGGTGCACCCAGCCGGCGATCCGGACGGTTGCGCCGACATGGGCGGAGAGCTGGTGGGAAAGGATGCGTTGCACGGCGGTTACCTCCTCGATCAATCGCAACGCGATCCCCGGGAGGTGTGGGCGAGCGGGAACCTCGCGGTGCCACCACACCTTCGCCCCCGCTGACGGGGGCCTCGTTCGTCGCCTTTTCACCGGGGCCAGCCGGGCGGGCTCTACTTGGCGCGCACACGCCGTTCTTCCCGCAGCTCGGGAGGGTCTTCGCGGTCCGGCGCCAGACCGCCTCACAGCAACCGGCGGCTCTCTCGGCTGGCGGATCGGGCCGCTACTCGGCTCCGTCACAGCTCTGCCGGGAACCGTAGCACCCCGCCGACGCCTGCTGTGACGCGATTTTCCCGCCTCCGGTGTCCGGCGTCACAAGGCTTCCGGCGTGACGCCGGTCGCCCGCGGTACATCGACGGCGGCCGTCGGGCGTAGGCTCGGTTTTGTGACGATCGAGCACTCCGCGCCGACGACCGGCCAGGTAGCGCGCCCCGCGACGCCCGCCCCCGAGGGGCGGCGTCTGCTCCGCATCGAGGCGCGCAACGCCGAGACGCCGATCGAGCGCAAACCGCCGTGGATCAAGGTCAAGGCCAAGATGGGGCCGGAGTACACCCAGCTGCGCGGGCTCGTCTCGCGCGAGGGGTTGCACACCGTCTGCCAGGAGGCCGGCTGCCCCAACATCTACGAGTGCTGGGAGGACCGGGAGGCCACCTTTCTCATCGGTGGCGACCAGTGCACCCGGCGCTGCGACTTCTGCCAGATCGACACCGGCAAGCCGGCCGAGTTCGACGCCGACGAGCCGCGCCGGGTGGCCGAGTCGGTGGTCTCGATGGGCCTGCGCTACGCGACCATCACCGGCGTGGCCCGGGACGACCTGCCCGACGGCGGCGCCTGGCTCTACGCCGAGACCGTCCGGCAGATCCACGCCCTCCAGCCCGGCTGCGGCGTGGAGCTGCTGATCCCCGACTTCAACGCGGTCCCCGAGCAGCTCGCCGAGGTCTTCGGCGCCCGGCCGGAGGTGCTCGCGCACAACGTGGAGACCGTGCCGCGGATCTTCAAGCGGATCCGGCCGGCGTTCCGCTACGAGCGCTCGCTGGACGTGATCCGGCAGGCCCGCGCCGACGGGCTGGTCACCAAGTCCAACCTGATCCTGGGCATGGGCGAGGAACGCGCCGAGGTCTCCCAGGCGCTGCGTGACCTGCACGACGCCGGCTGCGAGCTGATCACCATCACGCAGTACCTGCGCCCCACCCCGCGGCACCACCCGGTCACCCGCTGGGTGAAGCCGGAGGAGTTCGTCGAGCTGCGCGAGGAGGCCGAGGAGATCGGCTTCGCGGGCGTGATGAGCGGGCCGCTGGTGCGCTCGTCGTACCGGGCCGGCCGGCTCTACCGGCAGGCGCTGGAGGCCCGCGAGGGCACCCAGGTCACCGCGGGCTGACCCACCCCGGCCGGCGCGCCGGCACCGCCGCACGTCGCGACGAGCCTCCGCCCCTCGGGCGACCCTCGATCGAGGGTCAGCGGGGGGCGGTGGGCTCGCCGAGCAGGCCGAGGCGGTGGGCCAGCGCGGCGGCCTCCACGCGGTTGCTCACGTCGAGCTTGGCGATGATCCGGGAGACGTGCACGCTGGCCGTCTTCGGCGAGATGAAGAGCTGCTCGGCGATCCGGCTGTTGCTGTGCCCCTCCGCGACCAGGCGCAGCACCTCCCGCTCGCGCAGGGTGAGCAGGTCCGCGCCGGGGCGGCCCCGGGTGGCCCCGCGCAGGCCGACCCGGCGGGCCAGCGTGGCGGCCTGCTCCGCGAGCGGCGCCGCGCCGAGCCGGTCGGCGATCGCGGCGGCCTCGCCGACCGCCGCCGCCACCTCGTCCCGCTCCCCCGCCGCGGCCGCCGCTTCGGCGAGCGCCAGCAGCGCGCGTCCGAGCGGGTACGGCTGCCCGTCCGACCGCCACGCCGCGACCGCCGCCCGCCACGCCGCAAGCGCCTGGTCGCCGGCAGCCAGGAGGGCGCCCACCTGGGCGGCGTGCGCCCGCTCGGCCGGGCAGCGGGCCGGCAGGCCGGCGGCGAACGCGGACACCGCGGCGGCCAGCTCGGGGTCGCCGGCCCGGGCGGCCGTGCGGGCGACGGCGCTGAGCACCGGCCAGCCCTCGCGGGGCAGCTGCGGCAGGCGCTCGTCGGCCAGCGCCGCGTGGGCCGCGCGTACGGCCTCGGCGCGGTCGTCGGCCGCCAGCGCCGCCTCGATCCGCAGCTCCCGCAGCGGCAGCCGGTGGTTCGGCCACAGGTAGGGCCGGGCGAGGAAGCCGAGGGCGCGGCCCACCAGCTCGTCCGCGGCGGGGTGGCCCCGGGCCAGCCGCAGACCGGCGCGGAGCTGGAGCCAGTGCAGCCCCGAGACGCCCGGCAGGTCGATCCGGGCGGCGTCCGCGCAGGCAGCGTCGGCCTCGTCCCAGCGGCCCAGGGCGATCAGCGCCTCGGCCTGGTTCGACAGCAGGTAGGCGCCGGTGGAGCGGCTGATGCCGACCCGCCGCGCCTCGGTCACCCCGGCGGCGGCCGCGGCGGCCGACTCGGCGTACCGGCCCAGCTCGAAGAGCACGTCGGAGAGGTGGACCAGGGCGCTCACCAGCGCCGGCGCGTTCCCGGCCGCGCGGGCCCGTTCCTCCACCCGGCGCAGCTCGGCCAGGCCGAGGTCGACCGAGGCCGAGGTGCGGCAGAGCAGCACGATCCGGGCCGGCAGCAGTTCCAGGTCCTCGCCGAGCGCCTCGGCCGCCACCGTCGCCTCGGCCGCGAGCACGCCGGCCTGCTCGGGGTCGATCCTGATCAGGTGCGCCGCGATGTCGGCGAGGAGCCGGACCCGCTCCGGCCCGTCCGGCACCCCCGAGGCCAGCCGGTACGCCTCCCGCAGCTCCGTCGTGCCGTCGCTCTTGCCGAGCATGGCCAGCATCCGGCCGCGCCGGTCCAGCAGCCGCGCGGCGCGCAGCGGCTCGGCGTCGGTGTCCACCTCGGCCAGGGCGGCCCGGGTGAGGGTGAGCGCGCGCTGGTAGTCGCCGGCGGTGGTGGCCGCCGCGATGGTCTCCTCCAGCACCGCGAGGTGGTCCATGTCGAGCCGGTCGGCCGCGTCGGGCACCAGCTCCCAGAGCTCCAGCACCCGCTCCAGCAGCCGGCTCTGCTCCGCGTACGCGTACCGGTCGGCGGCGGCGCGGGCGGCGGTGCGGGCGGTCACCAGGGCGCGGGGGTGGTCGTGGGCGGCGTACCAGTGGTGGGCGATCTCGGCCGGGGCGCGACCGGCGACGACCAGGTGCGGCTGCGCCTCGATGGCCGCCGCGAAGCGGGCGTGCAGCCGGGCGTGCTCACCGGGCAGCAGCTCGTCGTGCACCGCCTCGCGGACCAGGGCGTGCCGGAACTCGTAGTCGCCCTCCGGGTCGGCCACGACGAGCTGGGCGGCGACGGCGGCGCGCAGCGCGTCCTCCAACTCGTGCTCGGGCAGCCCGGCCACCTCGGCGATGAGCTGGTGGGCGAAGCGGGTGCCGCCGGCCGCCGCGATGCGCAGCACCCGCTGGGCCGGGTCGGGCAGCCGGTCCACCCGGGCCAGCAGCAGGTCGCGCAGCGTCTCGGGCAGCGCGGCGCAGCCGACCGGGCCGCCGGCTGCGGCCAGCTCCTCGATGAAGAACGGGTTGCCCTGGGTGCGGTCGTGGATGTGGTCGACCGCCCGGGCGAGCGGCTCGGCGCCGAGCAGGTCGGCCAGGATCGCGCCGGTGCCGTCCCGGTCGAGGCGGCCCAGCTCGATCCGTTCGACGCCGCGGGCCCGGTCCAGCTCGGCGAGGAAGGGCCGCAGCGGGTGCCCGCGGTGCAGCTCGTCGGTGCGGTAGGTGCAGACCAGCAGCAGCCGGGCGGTGCGGGCGGCCCGCACCAGGAAGGCGATGAGGTCGCGGGTGGACCGGTCGGCCCAGTGCAGGTCCTCGATCACCAGCACCAGGGGCTGCCCGGCGGCGAGCCGCTCGAACAGCTCGGCGACCAGGTCGAACAGGTAGCCGCGCGGGGCGTCCGAGACCGGCGCCGGGGCGGGCGCGGCGACACCGACCGGCCCCCGGGCCAGCTCCGGCAGGAGGCGGGCGAACTCCGCCTCGTACCCGTCGAAGACGCCGGGGCCGTCGCGGCGCAGCACCGCGCGCAGCGCCGCCGCGAACGGCGCGAAGGGCAGCCCGGCCTCGCCGAGTTCGAGGCACTGGCCGACCAGCAGGCGGGCTCCGGCGTCGGTGGCCGACCGGCCGAACTCCTCCGCCAGCCGAGTCTTGCCCACTCCCGCCTCGCCGCCGACCAGCACGGTGGTCGGCTCGCCGGCGCGCGCCCGGGCGAGGGCGTCGCGCAGGGCCGCGAGTTCTGACTGTCGGCCCACGAGGACGGTGCTGGCGGCGCGTGCGGTCACGGCACCGAGCATGCCACGCCCCTCGCCGCCCTCGATTCCGCTGACCGGCCGGCCGGCGACCGACGGCCCGTCCGTCGCCGGGGCGGGCTGCCCGGAGGGCGGCGGAGCGGGCCCGCCGGACGGCGCGGGCCGCGGCGCGACGCCGGCCGCCGCCGGGACGGTGGCGGTCCCCTGCGGGACGGCGGCGACCCTCGACGGGGCGGTGGCAGCCCCCGGCGGCACGGTGGCGGCCGCCGGGGGCGCGGGGGCGCTCACCGGCGGACGTCGCCGGCGCGGCCCGGATGTTGCCGCCGGCCGAGCCAGCCGCGCGTGGAGCGGCGTGGCAGGGCGCGGGCGAGCCGGTCGGCTGCGGCCTCGGCGCGCAGCTCGGCGGCGTGCGTACGGTGGATGGAGAGGATGAAGTCCGCGTCGGTGCCGAACATCTCGGGCTCCCTGAGGTCGTCGTCGCTGTCGACTCTGACTCTCCGCGCGAAGGTGCCCCCGGGGCATGGGTGCGCCGCCTGATCTTCGCCCGCTCCCCCGCCTTACTCCCGACCGCTGAGGGCGGTACGGCGGCGTAAGGTACTCAGCCCGGCCGCGGGTGATCGCGGCGTGCGGCGACCACTAGACTCAGCGGCATGGCAAAGCCCCAGGAGAAGGTCTCGTTCGGCCAGCGGCTGAAGCAGATCGGGATGGTGTTCAAGTTCACCGCCAAGCAGGACAGGTGGTTCGCCCCGCTGGCCGCCGGCGCGGTGCTGATCCCGCTCGCGCTCACCGTGGTCGCGGTCCTGCTCTGGGGCTGGATCTGGCTGCCGCTGGGCATCCTGCTCGCCCTGCTCTGCCTGCTGATCGTGCTCAACCTGCGGTCCAACCGGGCGATGATGAACGCCGCCGAGGGGCAGCCGGGCGCGGCGGCCCAGATCATGGAGAGCATGCGCGGCGACTGGCGGGTCACCCCGGCCGTCAGCTCCACCACCCAGATGGACATGGTCCACCTGGTCATCGGCCGGCCCGGCGTGATCCTGCTGGGGGAGGGCAACCCGCAGCGGGTGCGCGGCCTGCTCGGCCAGGAGAAGCGGCGGCTTGCCAAGGTCATCGGCAACGCGCCGCTGCACGACTACGTGATCGGGCAGGAGGAGGGCCAGCTGCCGGTCCGCAAGTTGCGGATGACCCTGATGCGGCTGCCGCGCACGCTCAGCGGCAAGGACGTCAACTCCCTCGACAAGCGGCTCAAGGCGCTCACCGCCCGCCCGCAGATGCCCAAGGGCGCGATCCCGAAGAACATGCGGCCCCCGCGCGGCGCGTTCCGCCAGTCGCGCGGCCGCTGACCCACCGGGACGTACGCGACGAGAGCCGGGCCCTGTCGGGCCCGGCTCTCGCGTCTCTCCCCCTCCCTCCCCGTTTCCCGCTCCTCGGTGATCTTGCGGTTTCGGGCCCTACCTCTGCCGTTGATGCCCGTTCGTCCGGGCAGTAGGTGCACGATCGCGGGAGGGAGGAGGGACGGGCGGGAAGGGGCGGGGGGGGTCAGGGGCGGGGGGCGTCGGTGACGACCGAGCCCGCGAGGCGGTCGTGCAGGCCGCGGCGGTGGCTGTCCATCAGCAGGGCCGGCACGACGAGGGCGAGCAGCACGCCGCGCAGCAGCGCCCGGACGAGGCCGATGCGCCCGCCGTCGGCCCACGCGACGCAGCGGATCTTCGTGATGAACATGCCCGGCGTCTGGGCGAACAGCCCGAGGAAGAAGCCGTACTCCAGGATCAGCACCAGCACGGGCGCCCACCCGTCGCGGACCGGGTCGGCGAAGCCCCGGGCGGCGAGGAGGCAGAGCACCCAGTCGATCACCAGCGCGCCGAACCGGCGGCCCAGGCTGGGCGGGGTGAAGGCGGGATCGGACGCGGGCGGCACGGGGCGGTCAGGCGGGTTGCTCACAACGGTCAAGGGTATCCAGGGCGTACGGGCGGCTCGGGGACGGTCGCCGGCACCCCGGGCGCAAAAAGGGACCAAAGCGGGCAAGTGTCAATACACTGGCACAGCCGGCGGTGTTCCGTCGCCCGTTCGCCCCGCCGGAGCAGCGCGGATGACGCTCCGCGAGGGACGTAACACGGCAGAAACACTCAAGACATGGCCGGGCAACCACCCGGCCATAGCGTCGCCAAGAGCCTAGCCACCCGTGGACGTGCCAGGAGGACGTGTGTTCGCCAATCCCGAGGAACTCCTGCGATACCTCAAGAACGAGGACGTGAAGTTCGTCGACGTACGTTTCTGTGACCTGCCCGGCGTGATGCAGCACTTCAACCTGCCGGTCGAGTCGGTCGACGACGACTTCTTCACCGAGGGCCTGGCCTTCGACGGTTCGTCGATCCGCGGTTTCCAGGCGATCCACGAGTCGGACATGCTCCTGCTCCCGGACGTCGCCACCGCCTTCATCGACCCCTTCCGGGCGCAGAAGACCCTCGCCCTCAACTTCTTCATCCACGACCCGTTCACCCGCGAGGCCTACAGCCGGGACCCGCGCAACGTGGCGAAGAAGGCCGAGGCGTACCTGGCGGCCAGCGGCATCGCCGACACCGCCTACTTCGGCGCGGAGGCGGAGTTCTACATCTTCGACTCCATCCGCCACGAGACCTCGGCGCACCAGTCGTTCTACTACATCGACTCGATCGAGGGCGCCTGGAACTCCGGCCGCGAGGAGCCGGGCGGCAACCGCGGCTACAAGACCCCGTACAAGGGCGGCTACTTCCCGGTGCCGCCGGTGGACCACTACGCCGACCTGCGCGACAGCATCGTGCGCCGGCTGGTCGACAGCGGGTTCACCGTGGAGCGCTCGCACCACGAGGTGGGCACCGCCGGCCAGTCCGAGATCAACTACCGGTTCTCGACCCTGCTGCACGCGGCCGACCAGCTCCAGCTCTTCAAGTACATCGTGAAGAACGAGGCGTGGGTCAACGGCAAGACCGCCACCTTCATGCCGAAGCCGCTCTTCGGCGACAACGGCTCCGGCATGCACACCCACCAGAGCCTGTGGCTGAACGGCGAGCCGCTGTTCTACGACGAGACCGGCTACGCCGGCCTGTCGGACATGGCCCGCTGGTACATCGGCGGCCTGCTGCACCACGCCCCGTCGCTGCTGGCCTTCACCAACCCGACGGTCAACTCGTACCGCCGGCTGGTGCCGGGCTTCGAGGCGCCGGTCAACCTGGTCTACTCGCAGCGCAACCGCTCCGCCTGCACCCGCATCCCGGTGACCGGCAGCAACCGGAAGGCCAAGCGCGTCGAGTTCCGCGTGCCGGACCCGTCGGCCAACGTCTACCTGGCCTTCTCGGCGATGATGATGGCCGGCCTGGACGGCATCAAGAGCAAGATCGAGCCGCCGGCGCCCATCGACAAGGACCTGTACGACCTGCCGCCGGAGGAGTGGGGCGACGTCAAGCAGGTGCCGGGCTCGCTGCCCGAGGTGCTCGACGCGCTGGAGGCCGACCACGACTACCTGCTCGACGGCGGCGTCTTCACGCCCGACCTGATCTCCACCTGGGTCGAGTGGAAGCGGACCAACGAGGTCGACCCGGTGCGCCTGCGCCCGACCCCGCACGAGTTCGCCATGTACTTCGACTGCTGACCCACGCGCTCCATCAGCACCGGCCGGGCCGGCTCCGCGACTCGCGGGGCCGGCCCGGCCGCGTAACGGACACCGCTATACCTTCGCGTCCGTTATATTGTGAGGCGTGGACACTCCGCTGCGCGAACCCACCTTCCTGATCCTCACCGCGCTGGCCGGCGAGCCGATGCACGGCTACGGCCTGATCGGCGAGGTCGCCGCCCTCTCCGACGGGCGCGTGGCGCTGCGGCCGGGCACCCTCTACGGCGCGCTCGACCGACTGGTCGACGCCGGCCTGGTGGAGGTCGACCGGGAGCAGGTGGTGGACGGCCGGCTGCGCCGCTACTACCGCCTCTCCCCCACCGGCGACGCCACCCTCGCCGCCGAGACCGAGCGCCTGCGGCGCAACGTGGAGGCCGCCACCGCCCGGCTGCGCGCCCGCGCGGCGAAGAGCCGGCCGACGGCGCCGCGCGTCGCGGGAGGGCTGGCATGACGGACCTGGAGCGCCGCTACCTGCGCCTGCTGCTCGCCTATCCCGCCGACTACCGGCGGACGCGCGGCGCCGAGATCGTCGGCACGTACCTCGACCCGGCCGGGCCGGGCCGGCGCTGGCCATCCCCGGCCGACGCCGCCGACCTGCTGCGCGGCGGCCTCCGTCAGCGGCTGCGGGCCGCCGGGGCCGCCGGCCTGATCCCGGGCGTACGCCTCGCCGCCGTCCTCGCCTTCCTCACCGCGACCGCCTTGGCGGCTGTCTGGTCGGTGCTGGAGCTGGACCCGCCGATGGCGGAGTGGGGCGTGCCAAGCGCAGGGCCGTTCGTCTCGCTCGGGATCGGGGTGTGGGCAGCCTGGCTGCTCGCCGCGGCGGTGCACGTGCTGGCACCGGGCCGGTGGACCCGCCGCGCCGTGACCCTCGCCCTGCTGCTCACCGTCGCGGTCGTGCCGGTCGCGGCCCTCGCCGGCCTGCCCCGCCCACCGCTGTTCGTGCTGCTGCCGCAGGTCGGGTTGGGGCTGGTGGCGCTCGGCCTGCCCGAGCGGCTGCCAGCGCTGCTCCGGGCGGCGCCCCTGCTCGCCGTCGCCGCCGCCGGCCTCGCGGGTGTCAACCTGCTAGCCAGCTACGACTTCTACATCAGCTACTACGGCTGGACGGCGAGCCAGATCCTGCCCGGCGCCGCCGTGGTGCTGCTCGTGGTGGTGGTGCTGCTCGGCACGGGGCTCGCCCTGCGGGCCGACCACCGGGGCGGCTGGGCGCTGTTGGTGCTGCTGACCCCGGTGGGCCTGCTCTCCGTGCATCCGCTGGCCGGAGCGGTGGACGGCAGCCTGCGCGGCGCGCCTACCCCCGGATGGGCTGCTCTCGCCGCGACGGCCGTCGTGGTCGGCCTGGCCGGCCCCGCGCTGCTGCCGCTGGCGATCGCCCTGCGCAAGCGTGTGCGGGCACCCGGGCCGGTCGGAATTGGCGCCCGCTGCCCGACATGCGGGCGGACCGCCGAGCGGATCCCGTAGAACCAGCCGCAGCGGCACCCGCGCGGTCGGTGGAACGCCATGGCTGTCACCGGAGGTTCTTGGCAGCCATGGCGTTCCACTCGCCGCGGCCGATCCGCGACGGCAAGTGGCGTCGCGTCAGCCGTGGCGCGCGGCACGGGTCCGGCGCAGCCGGAACAGGCCCCACACCGCCAGCCCGACGACCAACGCGGTCATCGCCAGCGCGCCCGGGGCCTTGCTGAACCGGGCCAGGCTGGCGCCGTCGGGCAGGGTGAGGAAGGCCGCCGCCGCGCAGGGCAGCACGAACCAGGTGGTCCGGGTCGCGGCGACCGCGAGCAGGGCCAGCGGCCAGGTGGCGTACCAGGGGTGGAAGACCGGGGCGAGGAGGACCGTGGCGGCCAACGCCAGCCCCGCGCCGAGCAGGGTCACCCGGGGGCGGGCGGCGTCCAGGCGGGCCACCCGCTGCCGGACGTCGTTCAGCCCACGCAGCTGCGACCAGGCCCGCCACCACAGCGCCGCCACGAGCACGGCGAGCAGCAGCAGCGCCACCGTGCGGGTCACCGGCACCGCGGCCGGGTCCCGGCCGACGAGCCCACCCGCGTAGTCGACGACGAAGCCCACCGCCGTCGGCGGGGACGTCCACTGCTCGGAGTCCCCGCTGCGGCTCAGCCCGCCCACCCAGCCGAGCCCGAGCCCGGACAGCAGCGAGGCGACCGCCACCGCGCCGAGCACCCCGCCGGCCAGCCACCCGGCGTCGCGCAGCAGCGCCCGTACGGTGTAGCGGCCCAGCACCGCGGCCAGCGCCGCGAAGGGGAGCACCACCACGGCGGTGGCCTTCACCGTCACCGCCAGCCCGAGCAGCGCCCCGGCCACCAGCAGCGGCTTCGGCTTGCCGGGCCGGCGGACCAGCACCAGCAGACCCAGCAGCAGCAGGCCGAGCATCACCGCGTCGTTGTGCGCGCCGGCCACCAGGTGCATCCCGACCAGCGGGCAGGCCAGCACCAGCCAGGCCGCCCGGCGGGTGGGCACGCCGGCCGCGCGGGCCAGCCCCGGCAGGCAGAGGGCGGCCAGCAGCAGCCCGGCGACGGAGACCAGCCGGAGCGCCACGACCGTACCCACCAGGCCGCCGCCGAGGGTCACGGCGAGCGCGGCGAGCAGCACGAAGAACGGCCCGTACGGCGCAGGCGTGTCCCGCCAGATCGGCGCGACCGACTCCACCCAGGGGCAGCCGGCCTCGGCCACCCCGGTCGCGTACGGGTCGACGCCGTGCGCGTACGCCCAGCCCTGGCAGGCGTAGGAGTAGACGTCCCGGCTGCCCAGCGGCGGGGTGACCAGCAGCGGCAGCGCCCACAGTCCGGCGGTCAGGTACGCCCACCGCGTCGACGGCGCGCCCCGGCGCAGCGCCCACCAGGCGCCGACCAGCAGGGCCGTGCCGACCAGCCAGGCGCCCAGCACCAGCGGCCCGGTGTCCGACCGCCAGCGGTCCGCCAGGGTGACGTCCAGCGAGATCGACGGCAGCGCCCCGCCCAGCCAGCCGGCTACGGCCAGCAGCACCGCCCCGGCCAGGCCGGCGTACCGAGCCAGGTGGGCGGCGCCGGGCGTCGGCGGGGTGTCGGGCGAGGTGGGCCGCGAGGTGACGGGCGGGGTCGGCGGCGGGGAGCCGGGAGTGGTCACCGGCGTCCTCTCCTCAGTCCACGGCGGCCGGCCGGCGGGCCGCCCGAGCCGACCGTACCAAGCGGACGGCCACCACGATCACCAACAGCGTCATCAGCGGGGCGCCGACCGTCTTGCTGTACCGGGCCAGTCCGGTGCCGTCCGCGAGGACCAGGAACGCCGAGACCACCGCGACGACCGCGAACCAGCCGGTGCGCCGCGACGTGGCCGCGAGCACGGCCAGCGGCCAGGTCCAGTACCAGGGGTGGAACAGCGGGGCGAGCGCGACGGTGGCGGCCAGCGCCAGGCCGGCGTGCCACAGCGGCTCCCGGGTGCGGGCCCGCCACCACAGCCAGATCAGCACCAGCGCGAGCACGGCCATCCCGATCCCCCGGGTGGCCGGCAGCGGGTCGCCGTGCCAGCCGAACGGCGCGGCGAGATAGGCGACGGTCTGCCCCACCGCCGTCGGCGGCGAGGTCCAGGCGATCACTAGGCCGCCCTGCTCCAGCCCGGTGACCCAGCCGAAGCCCAGGCCGGTGGCGAGGGTCGCGCCGACGACCGCCGCGAGCGCCCCGCCGACCACCCACCCGCCGTCGCGGAGCAGCGCCCTGATCGAGTACGCCCCGACGATCGCGGCGAGCGCCGCGAACGGCACCACCACCAGCGCGGTGATCTTGACGGCGGCGGCGAGGCCGAGCAGCGCTCCCCCGGCCAGCAGCGGACCGGGGCGGCCCGGCCGGGCCGCCACCACCACCAGCCCGGCCACGAGCAGCCCCACCATCAGGGCGTCGTTGTGCGCCCCCGAGACGAGGTGCACCCCGATCAGCGGCGAGCCCAGCGCCAGCCAGACCGCCCGGCCGGCCGGCACGCCGCAGCGCCGGGCCAGCACCGGCAGGCAGGCCGCGGTCAGCCCCACCCCGGCCACCGCGAGCAGCCGGAACAGCACGATGCTGCCGTACAGCGACCCGGTCGCCTCCACCACCGCCCCGGCGAGCAGCACGAACAGCGGCCCGTACGGGGCCGACGTGTCCCGCCAGATGTAGGAGATGGTGTCCAGCCACGGGCAGGGCAGCGCCGAGACGCCCTGCTCGTACGGGTTGATGCCGGCGGAGTAGCTGGCGCCCTGGCAGGCGTACGCGTAGACGTCCCGGCTGCCCAGCGGCGGCGCGACCAGCAGCGGCAGCAGCCAGAGCCCGACGGTGACCAGGGCCCAGCGGGTCGACGGCACCCGGCCGCGCAGCGCCCACCAGGCGTACGCCATCAGCCCGGTGCCGACCGCCCAGGCGGCGATGATCAGCGGGCCGTGCGGCCCCTGCCAGATGCTGACCGGGGTAGGGCGCAGATCGCCGTCGGGCAGCGCTCCGCCGAGGAACGCGGCCACGGCGAGCAGCGTCGAGCCGGCCAGGCCGATCCAGCGCGCGAGGTGGTGAGGCACGCCGGACATGCTGCCAGTACGGTGGTCGCGGTACGGAGGTGGGCATGCGGCGCAGTCGGGTGGTGGCGGTGGCCGCCGCGTCCGCCGTGCTCCTCGGGGTGACGTGTCTCGCCCTCCCGCCGACCGGTTCCGACCTCGCCGCGCAGGTCGCCCGGGCCGACTTCTTCGCCGCCCACGGCCTCGCCCCGGTCGACCTGCGCTGGTACGGCGGGGTCCAGCAGTTCGGCTACAGCCTGGTCTCCCAGCCGGTGATGGCGCTGCTCGGGGTGCGGGTCACCGGCGCGCTGGCGCTGGTGGCGGCGGCGACCGCGTTCGCGGCGCTGCTGGTGCGCACCGGGGTGCCGCGGCCACTGCTCGGCAGCCTGGTCGGGGTCGTCACCATCGCCGGCAACCTGGTCTCGGGCCGGGTGACGTACGGCCTCGGGGTGGCCTTCGGCCTCGGCGCGCTGCTCGCCCTCACCCTCCCCCGCGGCCCGGCCGCACCGGCCGGCTCCGGCCCGGGCCGGCGGGCGCGGCGACGGCGGCTCGCGCGGCTCGGGCTGGCGGTCGCCGGGGCGCTGCTGGCCTCGGCGACGAGCCCGGTGGCGGGCCTCTTCGTCGGCCTGGCCGGCGCGGCGCTGCTGCTCACCCGCCGGTACGCCGACGGCCTGGCGCTCGGCGTCGCGGCCGCGCTGCCGCTCGGGGCGACCGCGCTGCTCTTCGGCGACGGCGGCTGGATGAACATCAGCCGCACCGACACGCTGCGCGCCGTGCTGACCAGCCTGCTGGTCGCCGCGCTGGTGGCGTACCGGCCGGTGCGGGTGGGTGCGCTGCTCTCGGCGGCCGGGGTGCTGGCGGCGGCGCTGGCGCACACCCCGGTCGGGCTGAACGCCACGCGGCTGGCCGTCATGTTCGCCCTTCCGCTGCTGGCCGCCGCCGCCCGCCCTCCGGCCCGGCTGGTGCGGTGGTGGGCCCGACGCGGCCGGGGCGGGGCGCAGGGGCGGGGCAGGGTCCGGGGCCTGGTCGCGCTGGCCGCGCTGCTGGCGGCCGTGTGCTGGTGGCAGCCGCCGGTGCCCCCCGCCGACCTGCGCAGCGTCGACGACCCGACCGGCCGGGCCGCGTACTTCGCGCCGCTGCGGGAGTTCCTCGACGGGCAGCGGCTCACCGGCCGGGTCGAGGTGCCGCCGACCCGCAACTACTGGGAGGCGGCGAGGCTGGGCGAGGTGCCGCTGGCCCGGGGCTGGCTGCGGCAGGCCGACATCGACCGGCACCCCCTCTTCTTCACCACCGTCCCGGGCGCGGCCGGCACCGGGGTGCCGCTGACCGCCGCGAGCTACCGGGACTGGCTGGCCGAGAACGCGGTGCAGTTCGTCGCGGTGCCGGACGCCCCGCTGTCGTGGGTGGGGCGGGCCGAGGCCGAGCTGGTCACGGGCGGCCTGCCGTATCTCACGCCCGTCTGGTCCGGCCCGCACTGGCGGGTCTGGGCGGTCGCCGAGCCGACCCCGATCGTCGGCGCACCGGCCGACCTCGTCGCGCGGGACGGCGCCTCGGTGACCTTCCGGGCGCCGGCCGCGGGCACGGTGCCGGTCCGGGTGCGGCACAGCCGCTGGCTGACCGCCTCCGGCGGCGCCACGGTCGCCGCCGATGGTGACTGGACGGCGGTGACCGTGCCGCGCGCCGGGACGTACCGGCTGGGCAGCTGAGCCGGGCGGCGCCCGCCTGTTGCCGCTTCGGCAACGTTTCTTGCTCCTCCCGCCGCCGGCGCGCACGATCGACGCGACAGGTCAGCCGAGGGCGGCACACCAGGAGGGACGAGACGTGCAGCACGACGGAATAGCCGGGGAGCACCGGCATGCCCACCGGCACGACAGGACGGCGGCGCCGGTGGACGACCAGCGGCGGCACCCGGACGTGGACGAGGAGACCGCCCGGTACTGGGAGGAGCTCTACGGGCGGCGCGACCGGTACTGGAGCGGGCGGGCGAACCCGATCCTGGTCGACGTCGCCGGGCCGCTGCCCGCCGGCACCGTGCTGGACCTCGGCTGCGGCGAGGGCGGCGACGCGATCTGGCTGGCGGGGCGGGGCTGGCGGGTGACGGCGGTGGACGTCGCCGAGACCGCCCTCGACCGGGCGTCCGCAGCGGCTACCGAGGCCGGGGTGGCGTCCCGCATCGAGTTCCGCCGGCACGACCTCACCCGGACCTTCCCGCCGGGCGAGTTCGACCTGGTCTCCGCGCAGTTCCTCCAGTCGCCGCTGGAGTTCCCCCGGGGAGAGGTGCTGCGCTCGGCGGCCCGGGCCGTGGCCCCCGGCGGCCGGCTACTCGTCGTCGAGCACGGCGAGGTCCCGCCGTGGGGGCGGCATGCGCACCCCGACGTGCGTTTCCCCACCCCGCAGGAGACCCTCGCCGAGCTGGACCTCGACCCGGACCGGTGGCTCACCGAGCGGCTCGACGCCCCGCGCCGGCAGGCCACCGGCCCGGACGGCCACACCGGGACCCTCGTCGACCACGTGGTGCTGGTCCGCCGCCGCCCGTAGCGCCAGGTGGCGGCCGGACGGTTCCGGGCGGGCGGACCGGCCTCGGCCGGCGGGGCGGCCCGAGCAGGCGTCCCGGCGGGCCGGCTCAGGCGTCGAGGACCCGTTCCATCGCCGCGCGGGAGCGGCGGCCGGTGCGCAGGTACTCGTCGAGGAACTCGCCGGGATCGTCCCGGCCCAGCAGCCGCACCACCCCGGCCAGCTCGACGCCGTGCCGGGGCAGCTGGTCACCGGCCCGGCCGCGCACCAGCATCAGCGCGTTGCGGACCTGCGCGGCCAGGGTCCAGCCGGCCGCCATCTCGGTGGCGTCCGTCGGGTCGACCAGGCCCGCGTCCCGGGCCGCCGCGAGGGCGTCGAGCGTACGCGTGCCGCGCAGCTCCGGGACCGTCCCGGCGTGCCGGAGCTGGAGCAGCTGCACCGCCCACTCGACGTCGGCGAGGCCGCCCCGCCCGAGCTTGGTGTGGGTGGCCGGGTCGGCGCCCCGGGGCAGCCGCTCGTGCTCCACCCGCGCCTTGATCCGCCGGATCTCCACCACCTGCTCGCGGGTCAGCCCGTCGGCCGGGTAGCGGACCGGGTCGACCATCGCCTCGAACTCCGCGCCGAGGTCGGCGTCGCCGCAGACGAACCGGGCGCGCAGCAGCGCCTGCGCCTCCCACACCTTCGACCAGCGGGCGTAGTACTGCGCGTACGCGGCGAGGCTGCGCACCAGCGGGCCCTGCCGGCCCTCGGGGCGCAGGTCGGCGTCCACCCCCAGCGGCGGGTCGGGCGCGGGCATGCCGAGCAGCCGGCGCAGTTCCTCGGCGATCGCGTGGGCGGCGGCGCTCGCCGCGCCGGCCGCGTTCTCGCCGGCGTCGGCCGGGGGGTCGTAGACGAAGAGCACGTCGGCGTCGGAGAGGTAGTTCGACTCGTACCCGCCCAGGCGGCCCATGCCGATCACGGCGAAGCGCAGCCCCGGCAGGGGCGGCTGGGCCGCCCGGGCGGCGCGCAGCGCCGCGGCCAGCGTGGCGTCGGTGACATCCGCCAGGGCAGCGCCGACGGCGGTGACGTCGGCGAGGCCGAGCGCGGCCCGCCCGCCGGCGGGCCGGGGCGGCGACGGGGCCAGCGAACCGGCCCGGCTCAGCAGGTCGGCGCAGGCGACGCGGACCAGCTCCCGGCGGCGCAGGGCGCGGATCGCCCGGGTGGCCTCGACGGGGTCGGTGTGCCGGGCCGCCGCGGCGGCGAAGCCCTCGCAGAGCACCCCCCTCGGCCGGGGCGTCAGCTCGCTCTCCTCGGCCAGCATCCGCAGCGCCTCCGGCTCACGGGCCAGCAGGTCGGCGGCGTAGCGGGAGGAGGAGAGCACCCGGGCCAGCCGGCGGGCCACCGGCCCGGAGTCGCGCAACAGGCGCAGGTACCAGGGCGTGCTGCCGAGCTTGTCGGAGACCTGCCGGTAGTTGAGCAGGCCGCGGTCCGGCTCGGGGGCGTCGGCGAACTCGCTGAGCAGCACCGGCAGCAGGGTGCGCTGGATGGCCGCCGTGCGGCTCACCCCGCCGGTGAGGGCCTGGAGGTGCCGCAGCGCCCCGGCCGGGTCGGCGAAGCCGAGGATCTCCAGCCGGTGCCGGGCCGCCTCCGGGGTCAGCCGCAGCCCGTCGGCCGGCACCCGGGCGACCGACTCCAGCAGCGGCCGGTAGAGCAGTTTGGCGTGCAGCCGGCGTACCTCGGTGGCGTGGGTGACCCACTCGGCGCGGAACTCCTCGACGGCGCTGCGGCCCGGCGTGGCCGCATAGCCCAGCGCGGCGGCCAACCAGCGCAGCGCGGCCGGCTCCGTCGGCACGGTGTGGGTGCGGCGCAGCCCCTGGAGCTGGAGGCGGTGCTCGACGCCGCGCAGGAAGCGGTAGCCGCGCAGCAGCGCCTCCCCGTCGGCCCGGCCGACGTAGCCGCCGGCGACGAGCGCGCGCAGCGCCGGGACGGTGCCGGGCACCCGCAGCGACTCGTCGCCCCGGCCGTGCACCAGTTGCAGCAGCTGGACGGCGAACTCGATGTCGCGCAGCCCGCCCGGGCCACGCTTGATCTCGCGCTCCAGCTCCTTCGAGGGGATGTTGTCGATGATCTTCCGCCGCATGGCGCGGACGTCCTCGACCGCCTCGGGTCGCTCGGCGGCCCGCCACACCAGCGGGGCGAGCTGGTCGATCCACTCCCGGCCCAGCGTCAGGTCGCCGGCCGCCGGCCGGGCCTTGAGCAGCGCCTGGAACTCCCACGTCCGTGCCCAGCGCCGGTAGTAGGCGAGGTGGCTGGCCAGGGTCCGCACCAGCGGGCCGCGGTTGCCCTCGGGCCGCAGGGCGGCGTCGACCGGCCAGGCCACCAGCCCGCAGACGTGGATCAGCCGGGTGGCGACCGTGGTGGCCGCGGCGAGGTCGTCGTCCTCGGCGGCCACGAAGATCACGTCGACGTCGGATACGTAGTTCAGCTCGTCGCCGCCGCACTTGCCCATCGCCACGACGGCGAGCCGGGGTCGGGGGGTGCCCTCCGGCAGCTCGCCGACGGCGATCTCGTACGCCGCCGCGAGGGTCGCGTCGGCCAGCGCGGAGAGCGCCGCCATGGTCTGCTCCAGGCCCCGGCCGCCGGTCAGGTCGGCCGCCGCGATCCGCAGCAGCGCCAGCCGGTACGCCCTGCGCAGCACCGCCACCGGCTGCCCGTCGCCGGACAGGTCGAGCCGGCCCTCCGCGGTCGGCGCGAGCCCGTCCGGGGCGGTCCGCAGGGCCGGCCACTGGTCGGGGTTGGCGACCAGGTGGTCGCCCAGCGCCGAGGAGGCGCCGAGGACGGCGAGCAGCCGGTGGCGCAGCCCCGGATCGTCCGCGAGCGCCTCCAGCAGCGCCGAACCGGCGGCGGCCGGACCGGCGGCCCGGCGCTCGGCCTCGACGATGCGGTGCAGCTGGCGCAGCGCCAGGTCCGGATCGGCGGCGCGGGAGAGCGCGGCGAGCAGCTCCGCCGCGCGGTCGTCGGTCGGCTCCTGCACGTCCGGCCGCCACAGGCCCAGCCCGTCGGGGCCGAGCAGGTCGGCGGCGCGGGTGGCGCCGTCGCCGCCGACGATGCCGAACCCGTAGCGGGCGAGCCGTCCCGCGGCGCTGGTCGGCCGGCTCATCACTGCCCGAGCAGCGGCAGGCTACGGCGGGACGGGTCGTCGCCCAGCTCGCCGAGGGCCAGCGCGGCGAACCGGGCGGCGAACGGCTGCCAGACCTCCTCGACGTCGACCATCACCGCGTGGCAGGCCGCCACCACCAGGTCCGGGTCGTAGCCCAGCTCGGCCAGCAGCGTCGAGTCGGTGGCCCAGTCGGCGATCATCGCGGTGTCGCACTCGATGTGGAACTGCAGACCCCAGGCCCGGTCACCGAGGCGGAACGCCTGGTGCGGGTAGCGGGTGGAGGCGGCCAGCAGGGTGGCGCCCCGGGGCAGCTCGGTGATCTCGTCGGAGTGCCACTGGAGCACGTCGGGAATCAGCGGGACGTAGCGGAACAGCGGGTCGGCGTCGGCGGCGTCCCGCTTGCCGACCACGCCGGGCCCGACCTCCGGCCCGGACGCGCTGCGCTCGACCTCGCCGGCGTGGGCGGTGGCCAGCAGCTGTGCGCCCAGGCAGATGCCGAGGGTGGGCACCCGGTGCCGGACGGCCTTGCGGAGCAGCCCCTCGACGGCGGGGAACCAGGGCGCACCGGGTGAGCCGTCGGGCAGCGGATACGCCTGCTGCTCGCCGCCCAGCACCACCAGCGCGGAGTATCCGTCCAGGTCGGCGGGGAGCTGGTCGCCGGCGTGCGCGCGCACCACCCACAGGTCGAGACCCGCCTCGGTCAGCCACTCGCCGAGCCGGCGGACGTCGTCGGTCGGGTCGTTCTCGATCACCAACGCGGTAGCCACGACGTCGAGGCTAGCCGGTGACTCCGGCGGGCCCCGAACGCCTCCACCGGGCGGCGGCGGCCTCGACGGCCGACCGGACCGGGCGTCCCACGCTCGGCGGGGTTGGCCGACCGGTACGTGGACCACGCCCCGCCGCGACTAGGCTCTGCCGCTGTGTCCGACCACGCCAGCACGACTCCCGCCGCCGCGGTACGACCGCCGGTGCTGCGCCCCGGCGACACGGTGATGCTGGTGTCGCCGTCAGGGCCGACCCGGCCCGAGCGGGTGGCCCGGGGCGTCGAGCTGCTCACCGGCTGGGGGCTGCGGCCGGTGCTGGCGCCGAACGCGTACGCCCGGCAGGGTTACCTGGCCGGCGCGGACGCGCTGCGCGCCGCCGACCTGAATGCGGCGTTCGCCGACCCCGAGGTGCGCGGGGTGATCTGCACGCGGGGCGGGTACGGCGCGCAGCGGATCGTCGACGCGATCGACATGGCCGCCGTACGCCGGGACCCGAAGGTGGTCGCCGGGTTCTCGGACATCACCGCGCTGCAGTTGGCGCTGTGGCGGGGCGCGCGGCTGGCCGGCGTGCACGGCCCCGGGGCGGCCTGGCTGGACGAGCGCACCCCGCTGCGTTCGGCCGAGTCGCTGCACGCCGCCCTGATGACCACCGAGCCGGTGACGGTGACGGCCGTCGCCGAGGAGGAGACGTTCCCGGTGCGGGTGCCCGGGAGGGCCACGGGCCCGCTGCTGGGCGGCAACCTCTGCCTGATCGTGGCGTCGCTGGGCACCCCGGACATGCCGGACCTGACCGGGGCGGTCCTGTTGGTCGAGGACGTGCAGGAGCCGCCGTACAAGGTGGACCGGATGCTCACCCAGCTCCGCCGGGCCGGCGCGTTGGACGGGCTGGCCGGGGTGGCGGTCGGTCAGTTCACCGGCTGCGCGGACGGCTGGTCGACCAGCGTCGCCGACGTGCTCTCCGAGCGCCTCGGCGACCTCGGCGTCCCGGTCCTCGGCGGCCTGCCCGTCGGCCACGGCGTCGGCCAGCTCACCGTCCCGGTCGGCACCGACGCCACCCTCGACACGACGACGGCCACCCTCACGATCGCCCCCGCCGTCCGCTGACCCGGCTCCGGCGGGTCCGGGCGTCAGGTGGGCCAGCGCGCCGCTTTCCCGGTCAGGGCGTCAGGTGGGCCAGCGCGCCGCTTTCCCGGTCAGGGCGTCAGGTGGGCCAGCGCGCCGGCTTCCTGGTCAGGGCGTCAGGTGGGCCAGCGCGCCGGCTTCCTGGTCAGGGCGTCAGGTGGGCCAGGGCGCCGGTTTCCAGGGCGGCCCAGACCGTGCCGTCGGGGGCGACCGTGATGCCGTGCGGCTCGGCGGCCGGGGTCGGAAGGTCGTGGGTGACGATCGTGCCGTCCGGGGCGACGTGGCCGATCCGGTTGCCGCCCCACTCGGTGAACCAGCAGCCGCCGGCCGGGTCGGCGACGATCGCGTGCGGCCGGGCGGCCCGGTCCGGCAGCGGGTACTCGTCGATCCGCCCGTCCGGGGTGATCCGGCCGAGCTGGCCGGCGCCGATCTCGACGAACCAGAGCGCGCCGTCCGCTCCGGCCGTGATGCCCACCGGGGCGGCGCCCTCGGTCGGCAGTTGGTGCAGCGCCACCGCGCCGTCCGTGCCCATCCGGCCGACCGCGTTCGCCCGGTTGAGCGTGAACCAGACGGCCTCGTCCGGGCCGGCGGCCACCATCGAGGCGAAGCCGCCGCTCACCCGCAGCGGAAACTGGGTCACCTCCCCGTCGGTGGTGACGCGGCCGATCGCGTCGGCGGTCATCGCCGCGTACCAGAGGGCGCCGTCGGGACCGGCGGCGATGCCGCAGGGGCCGCTCCCGGGCGGGAGCGCGACGGCGCTCTGCTCGCCGTCGGTGGTGATCCGCCCGATCCGGTCGTCGCCGGAGCGGGTGAACCAGAGGGCGCCGTCGGGGCCCGGCGTGACGATCAGCGGCCGGCTGTCGGCCGCCACCGGCCAGGTGCGCAGGTCGCCGTCCGCGCCCACCCGGGCGACCGCGCCGGCGTGGACCAGCGTCAGCCAGAGCGCGCCGTCGGGGCCGACGGTGATGCCGTACGGGCCGGCGTCCGCCCCGGTGAGCGGCACTTCCCGGATCTTCGTCAACGCCACGAGGGTCACCTTCCGTCGTTGCTCCGCCCCGGTGGGCCTGCCGACCGCCAACCCTGACCGCCGGCGCGCGCCGCGGCAACCCGTTTGTCCGGCTCGGCGGGCGGATTGCCAGCTCGCTGACAGGTTCACCACGGCTTTCCTCCAGCCGGGTTGGTCACCGTCGGTGAGGTCATCGCACCACCCACCGACCCGATGGAGGACAGCATGTCCGGCACCATGAGGAAGAAGCACCTGCTGGCCGGCCTGGCCGCGGCCGGGGTACTCGGCGTGGGGATCGCGGCGCCGACGGTCGCGTTCGCCGCGGACGGCGGCACCTCGACGCCGAGCGTCAGCGCCAGCGGCAGCGCCAGCGAGAGCGGCAGCGGCAAGGACGAGCGGAAGCAGCAGCGGGCCGAGCGGCAGGCGGAGTTCGCCGAGGCCCTGGCCGAGGAACTGGGCGTCCCCACCGACAAGGTGACGGCCGCGCTGGAGAAGGTGCGCGAGGCGCGGAAGCCGGCCGACCGGCCCGAGCGGGGTGACTCCGCCGACCGGCAGGCCGCACTGAAGGAGCGCCTGGCGCAGGCGGTCGAGGACGGCAAGCTCACCCAGGAGCAGGCGGACGCCATCACCGCGGCCGCCGAGGCCGGCGTCTTCCCCGGCCCGGGCGGTCGCGGCGGGCACGGCGGCCCGGCCGGCAAGTGACCGTACGCCGTCCGCCCCGGAGACCTCGCCGGGGCGGACGGCGGCGGCTCCGGCCTCCGGCCGCCCGGCTCGGGCCGCCGGCCGCACGACTCACGCCGGCGCGGGCGACTCACGCCGACGCCGCACGGCTCACGCCGGCGCGGGCGGCTCAGGCGCCCGGTGGCGGGGCGAAGACGCCGACGTGGTTGCCGGCCGGGTCCGCCAGGTGGGCGAAGGTGAGCCCGTTGCCGGTGGACTTCAGCGGCACCAGCACCTTGCCGCCGGCCGCCTCGGCCCGCCGACAGGCGTCGGCCACGTCGGCCACCTGCACGTAGAAGATGGCGTAGTCGGGGCCCGCCCCGCCGGTGCCCCGGATCGCTCCGCTGATCCCCGCACCGGCGCCACCCTCGGTCGTCCGGTACGGCGCTTCAGCCGTGCCCTCCTCGGTGAAGCTCCAGCCGAACAGGTCGCCGTAGAACCGCTGGGCCTCGTCCGGCCGCTCGGCGCCGATCTCGAACCAGGTGACGGCGTTGCTGATGGTCATGTGTGGCCTCCCGTTCCCCGCGCCGGCCGGTCGACCGGCGCCGTCAGGAGAGAGCCTCGGCCCCGCCCGCGACACCGTCCTGTCGGTGTTTCTCCGGCGGTTCGGCCGGATTCCACACCAGCGGGCCGCAGCCGTGGCACGAGATCCGGCCGTCGCTTGCCGTACCGGCGGTCGAAGTCGGCGAACTGTCCGGCCGAGACCGACAGCGTCGCCACGCGCCGTTTCAGACCAGGCTGAGCCGGTGCACCCGGTCGTGCGGGATGTCGAGGTCGTCGACGGCCAGCTCACGCTCCGGCACCCGCTCGCCGAGGGTGGTCACCGAGGTGATCCGGTCGGTGCGGAACGCCCGGATGCCGCCGCGCAGCCGGCACCAGGCCAGCAGGTACCAGTGCCGGGGGTTACCGAGGAAGCCGAGCGGCTCCACGTCGCGCAGCGAGCCGGCGCCCGCCCGGTCGGCGTAGCGGATGCGCAGCACGCGCCGTGCGCGTACGGCGTCGGCGACCCCGGCCGGGACGGGCGTGACCGGCCCCTCGCCGATCAGGTGCACCCGCGCGGCCAGCCGATGGGCCTCGGCGGCGTCGGCGGCCGGCATCACGGCGACCAGCTTGCGCAGCGCGGTGCCGGCCGCGGCGCCGAACGGCGTGCCGCGCATGCGGTGCAGCGCCACCGCCAGGGCGACGGCCTCTGCGGGGGTGAGGTTGACCGGCGGCAGGGTGCGCGCCCGGTCGAGCGCGTAGCCGCCGGTGCGGCCCGGCTCGGCCCAGATCGGCACGCCCGATTCCTGGAGGGCGCCGATGTCGCGCTCGATGGTGCGGGTGCTCACCTCGAAGCGCTCGGCGAGCCAGCGGGCGCTGCGCGGCCGGGGCGACACGGCGCGCAGCTCCTCCACCAGGGCGTAGAGACGGTCCGTCCGGTTCACCCCCGCAACCTACGACGGGGGTGCGACGCGACCGCTCCGCCCGCGGGCCCTGTCGGCGCAGCCCGCAGACCGCGGTCACGGAGCGGAGCGGGACCGCTCCGCTCCGACGGAGCGCGGGGCGGACCGGCTCAGGCGATGCAGGCGCAGACGATCAGGGCGGCGCCGAAGTGGGTGGCGGCGCTGACCCGGGCCGCCGGATGCGGCTCGTCGGAGCAGATGATCTCGCCGAGCCTGCCGGGGGTGAGCAGGTCCAGCACGAAGAACGCCAGCGCCATGATGGCCAGCCCGATCAGGCCGAAGAGGACCGTCGAGGCCAGCCCCTTGGCGAAGTCGCTGTAGCTGGTCAGGATCGCGGTGAACACGATCCCGGCGATGCCGAGCTGGTTCGCGGCGAGCAGCAGCGCGGCGTTGCCGTTGCGCCGCACCCAGATCAGCTCCCGCAGCTTGCCGGGAGTGAGCACGTCGACCAGCCCGAACCCGGCCGCCATCAGGGCCACCCCGACGACCCCGAACACGACGCTCTGCCAGGCTCCGCTGAGCAGATCCTCCAGCACCGACTGCCTCCCCGACCTCTGCGCCCGGCGGGGGTGCCGGCGCGGTGATCGAGACGATAGCGGCAGTACGCCAGCGGCGGCAGCCCCCGCCCTACAGCGACAGGTAGCGCTGCCGCTCGTAGGGGGTGACCTCGCGGCGGTACTGCTCCCACTCGGCCCGCTTGTTGCGCAGGAAGAAGTCGAAGACGTGCTCACCGAGCACCTCGGCGACCAGCTCGGAGCCGGCCATCACGTCGATCGCCTCGGCCAGGTTCTCCGGCAGCGGCTCGTAGCCCATCGCCCGCCGCTCGGCGCTGGTCAGCGACCAGACGTCGTCCTCGGCGCCCGGCGGCAGCTCGTAGCCCTCCTCGATGCCCTTCATGCCGGCGCCGAGCAGCACCGCGAAGGCCAGGTAGGGGTTGGCCGCCGAGTCCGGCGAGCGGACCTCCACCCGGGCCGAGTTCGGCTTGCCGTAGGCGGGGACCCGGACCAGCGCCGACCGGTTGAGGTGACCCCAGCAGACGTACGCGGGGCTCTCGGTGACCCGGTCCGGCAGCGCCTGCGGGAAGAGCCGCTTGTAGGAGTTGACCCACTGGTTCGTGACCGCCGTGTACTCCCGGGCGTGCACCAGCAGCCCGGCGATGAACGCGCGGGCCACCTTGGACAGCTTCATCGGGTCGCCGGCGTCGTGGAACGCGTTGCGCTCCCCCTCGAACAGCGACAGGTGGGTGTGCATGCCGCTGCCGGGCTGGTCGGTGAAGGGCTTCGGCATGAAGGTGGCCTGCACTCCGGTGGAGAGGGCGACCTCCTTCACCACGTGCCGGAAGGTCATGATGTTGTCGGCGGTGGTCAGCGCGTCGGCGTAGCGCAGGTCGATCTCCTGCTGGCCGGGGGCGACCTCGTGGTGGCTGAACTCCACCGAGATGCCGATCCGCTCCAGCGCCAGCACCGCCTGCCGGCGGAAGTCGCGGGCCACCGCGTGGGTGGTGTGCTCGAAGTAGCCGCCGGTGTCCACCGGGATCGGCACCGAGCCGTCCATCGGGCCGTTCTCCAGCAGGAAGAACTCGATCTCGGGGTGGGTGTAGAAGGTGAAGCCCTTCTCGGCCGCCTTGGACAGCGCCCGGCGCAGCACGTGCCGGGGGTCGGCCCAGGAGGGGCCGCCGTCGGGCAGCAGGATGTCGCAGAACATCCGGGCGCTCTCGCCGCTGACCCCGCCCTCGAACGGGAAGACCTGGAACGTCGTCGGGTCCGGCATGGCCACCATGTCGGACTCGAACACCCGGGCGAAACCCTCGATCGCCGAGCCGTCGAACCCGATGCCCTCCTCGAAGGCCGCCTCCAGCTCGGCGGGGGCCACCGACACGCTCTTGAGCGTGCCCAGCACGTCCGTGAACCACAGCCGGACGAACCGGATGTCCCGCTCTTCCAGCGTACGGAGGACGAACTCCTGCTGACGGTCCACTTCCACCCCTCGCGACACTGTTGTCCGCCTTCGACCGGGGGCGACCCGGCCTGACCGACCAGTCTCCACCCGCCTCGTTACGCCGACGTTACGCGACCGGCCGGCGCGAGTCCCGCCCTGTCCGCGGCTCCCGCCCGACCGGCCGACCCCCGCCGAACGGGACGGGCCGCAGCCGTCGTCGCGTCGCCGCCGGGCCCGCCGCCGCCGTCCGGCAGCGCCCTGCGGCGGTGGCCGCCGTCTCGCCCCGCCCAGCGTGTCGGGCCCGGACGGCTGGGGCAAGATGAGGGCATGCCCACCCTGCGTCTCGCCCTGTGCCAGGTCAACCCGACCGTCGGCGACCTCGCCGGCAACGCCGGCCTGGTCCGTGACTGGACCCGCCGCGCCGCCGACGCCGGCGCCCAGCTCGTCGCGTTCCCGGAGATGGCGCTGACTGGCTATCCGGTCGAGGACCTGGTCTTCCGGCGGTCCTTCGTCGCCGCGTCGAAGGCCGCGCTGGAGCGGCTCGCCGCCGACCTCGCCACGGACGGGCTGGGCGAGGTGCCGGTGCTGGTCGGCTACCTGGACGCCGACGGCCCGCCGCAGGTCAGCGGCGACGCCGAGCCGGGTCACGGCGCCCGCAACGCGGCCGCCCTGCTGCACCGGGGCGGCGTCGTGGCCACCTACTTCAAGCACCACCTGCCCAACTACGGGGTCTTCGACGAGGACCGCTACTTCGTCCCCGGCGACGCGCTGACCGTCGTCCGGATCGGCGGGGTGGACGTGGCGCTGACCATCTGCGAGGACCTGTGGCAGGCCGGCGGCCCGTTCGCCGCCGCGCGCCAGGCCGGCGTCGGCCTGGTCCTGAACATCAACGGCTCGCCGTACGAGCTGAACAAGGACGACATCCGGCTGCCGCTGGTGCGCCGCCGCGCCGCCGAGGCCGGGGCGACCATCGCGTACGTCAACATGGTCGGCGGCCAGGACGAGCTGGTCTTCGAGGGCGACTCGATGATCGTGACGGCCGACGGCACGCTGCTCACCCGGGCCCCGCAGTTCGTCGAGCACCTGCTGGTGCACGACGTCGAGCTGCCGCCGGCCGGGGAGCCGACCGACCCCGACCAGGCGCTGGCCGACGACATGCGGGTGGTGCGCGCCGCGGTCGACGCCGTCCCGCCGCCGGCCGGTGGTCCCGTCGCCACCGGCGGCACCATCGCCCCCGTGGCCGACGAGGCCGAGGTGTGGCAGGCGCTCGTGCTCGGCCTGCGCGACTACGTCAACAAGAACAGGTTCCCGTCGGTGGTGCTCGGCCTCTCCGGCGGCATCGACTCGGCGGTGGTGGCCGCGCTGGCCGTCGACGCGCTCGGGTCCGACCGGGTGGTCGGCGTGTCGCTGCCCAGCCAGCACTCCTCGGAGCACAGCCGGGAGGACGCGGCGGAGCTGGCGAAGCGCACCGGGCTGGACTACCGGGTCGAGCCGATCCAGCCGATGGTGGACACCTTCCTGGCGAACATGTCGCTCTCCGGTGTGTCCGTGGAGAACCTCCAGGCGCGGGTCCGCGGGGTGATCCTCATGGCGCTGTCGAACCAGGAGGGCCACCTGGTGCTGACCACCGGCAACAAGAGCGAGCTGGCGGTCGGCTACTCCACCCTCTACGGCGACTCGGTCGGCGGCTTCAACCCCGTCAAGGACGTCTGGAAGACGCTGATCTGGCGGCTCGCGAAGTGGCGCAACGCCGACGCCGCCCGCCGGGGCGAGACCCCGCCGATCCCGGAGAGCTCGATCGGCAAGCCGCCGAGCGCGGAGCTGAGCCCGGGCCAGTTGGACAGCGACACGCTGCCGGACTACGACGTGCTCGACCCGATCCTGATCGGCTACGTCGACGGCGACCTCGGGCGCGACGGGCTGGTCGCGTCCGGCCACGACCCGGCCGTCGTCGACCGGGTGCTGCGGATGGTGGATACCGCCGAGTACAAGCGGCGGCAGTCCGCGCCGGGCACGAAGATCTCGATGAAGGCGTTCGGGCGGGACCGGCGGCTGCCGATCACGAACCGGTGGCGCGAGGACGGCTGAGCCGTGCCGCTCCCGGGCCGGCCTCGACGTCGGTCCGGGAGTGACATCCTCCACTGAGCTCTGCCGCCGGCCGGTCGGGTGGTGCGACGATCGCGGCGGAACCCGGGGACCGCGCACGCGGCCTCGAGGAAGGAGAGAGTCATGGTGGAGTCCACCCCGTCCGAGGTGACCGCCCTCTACGGCGGCCCGGCCACCCGGCGGGTCCGCACCCGCGACCTGATCGCCGCCAAGGAGCGCGGCGAGCGGTGGCCGATGCTCACCTCGTACGACCAGTACACCGCCTCGATCTTCGACCAGGGCGGCGTCCCGGTGCTGCTGGTCGGCGACTCGGCGGCGAACAACGTCTTCGGCTACGAGACGACGGTGCCGGTGACCGTCGAGGAGCTGCTGCCGCTGGTCCGCGCGGTGGTCCGGGCGACCCGGCACGCGCTGGTCGTCGGCGACCTGCCGTTCGGCTCGTACGAGGAGGGCCCGACGCAGGCCCTGCGCACGGCGGTGCGGTTTATGAAGGAGGGCGGCTGCCACGCGGTGAAGCTGGAGGGCGGCCGGCGCTGCGCGGCGCAGATCGCGGCGATCACCGGTGCCGGTATCCCGGTGATGGCGCACATCGGTTTCACCCCGCAGAGCGAGCACGCCATCGGCGGCTACCGGGTCCAGGGGCGCGGCGACGCGGCCGACGACGTGATCGCCGACGCCCGTGCCGTGGCCGAGGCGGGCGCGTTCGCCGTGGTGCTGGAGATGGTGCCCGGCGAGGTGGCCAAGCGGATCACGGCGGAGCTGCCCATCCCGACCGTCGGCATCGGCGCCGGCCCGGACACCGACGCCCAGGTGCTGGTCTGGCAGGACATGGCCGGCCTGCGCGTCGGCAAGGCACCCCGTTTCGTGAAGCGCTACGCCGACCTGGCCGGGACCCTCGCCGACGCGACCCGGCGCTTCGCCGACGAGGTCCGCGGCGGCGAGTTCCCCGCCGCCGAGCACACCTTCTGACGCCGGTCGGCCGGTCCGGCGGCCGTGCGGGCCGCCGGACCGTGCCCGGCGCAGACCACTGCTGGACGTCGTGGGGGTGCCGCGCAGAGCCCGGCCGTCATCGAGGGCACAGTGGAGGATCGCTGCCCGGGCAGACCCGACAGCGCTTCGCGGTCCCGGCGGGGCCGGCCCGCCCCGCCCGGCGTCAGAGGTCGGTGACCCGGATGCCCGCGTGCGCCTTGTAGCGCTTGTTGATGGCGATCAGGTTGGCGGTGAACGCCTCGATCTGGTGGGCGTTGCGCAGCCGGCCGGCGTAGACGCCGCGCATGCCGGGGATCCGGGCGGCGAGCGCGGCGACCACGCCGACCAGCTCCCGGTCCTCGGTGCAGATCAACACGTCGAGTTCGATCCGCTCGATCTCCGGATCGGCCAGCAGCGGCGCGCTGACGTGGTTGAAGGCGGCGCAGACCCGGGAGTCGGGCAGCATCCCGGCGGCCTGCTGAACGGCGCTGCCCTCCGGCACCGCGAGCGCGTACGGGCCCTGCTTGTCGAAGCCGAGCGGGTTGACGCAGTCGATGACGATCTTGCCGGCGAGGGGCTCGGCGAGCGCGGCGACGGTGGCGGCGTGCCCGTCCCACGGCACCGCGATGACGACCACGTCGCTGAGCCGGGCCACCTCCTCGTTGCCGGCACCGGCGACCTCGGCCCCGGCCGGGACGCCCGGCAGCGCCGCGATCTCCTCGGCGGACTGCGCGGCCCGCTCGGCGGACCGGGAGCCGATCAGCACCGTCTGGCCGGCCCGGGCGAACCGGTAGGCGAGGCCCCGCCCCTGGTCGCCGGTGCCGCCGATGATGCCGACGGTCATCCCGGACACGTCGGGCAGGGTGCTCGCGTCGTAAGCCATGCCGCCATCCTCGCAAACCCCGGCCCGCCGGCAGCAGCGGCCGGCACTGTGACAAACCCCGCTGCCCCCACGCCGACGGCCGCGCAAGGCGGGCGGCGGCGATTGCCGGCCGGCGCGCACACGACGCACGACCGGCCAGGCGGAGGCCGGCGCACGAACGCAGGCAGGGTCGGCGCGCGAACGGGCAGGCGGCAGGCAGGGTCGGTGGGCAGGCGGCGTCAGGCCCGCTCGAAGGCGACCGATCGGGCGACCGGGTCGGCGGTGACCAGCCGGACCCGGATCCGCTCCCCCAGCGGCAGCTCGCCCAGGCAGCGGGCCCGCACCGGCGGGTCGTCCAGCGCCACCGTGCCGCCGGGCCGGCGACCCGGGCGGGCCCGGCCGTCCGGGGCCGCGTCGACGTCCAGCACCGCCGCGTCGAAGGTCTCCCCCACCCGGTGCTGGAGCAGCACCGCCTCGGCCAGCTCGATCGCGCCCCGGGTGGCCGCCGAGGCCGTCCGGTCGGTGGCGGCCATCACCTCGGGCAGCCGGGGCAGCGCCGTGCGGGCCCAGTCGGGCACCGGCCGGCCCTCGTGCAGGGCCAGGCAGACCTCCGTGGCGTACCGGTCGGCCAGGCGCCGCAACGGCGCGGTGACATGGGCGTACGCTGCCGCGACCCCGCCGTGCTCCCGCTGCTCCGGCGGCGCGCCGTCGAAGGCGGTGTACGCGGCGCCGCGCATCAGCTCGGCCGCCTGGTCGACGAAGGCCGCCGCCCGGGACTGCGCCGGGTCCAGCCCGGCGATCACCTCGCCGGGGCCGGCCCCGTCGGGCCAGTGCACGCCCAGCGGGGCGGCGGCGGCCCGTAGCCGCGCCACCGCCTCGGGCTTCGGCGCCGGCATCGTACGCAGCAGGCCGATCCGCCCGGCCAGCATGATGTCGGCGGCGGCCATTCCGGTCAACAGGGAGATCTGGGCGTTGTGCTCCTCCATCGGCACCGGCCCGCGCAGCACCAGCCGCCAGCCGTCGCCGTCGGCCTCCACGTCCTGCTCGGGCAGGGGCAGGTTGATCGCGCCCCGGCGCAGGCCGCGGGCGGTGAGCAGGGCCCCGATCTCGGGCAGCAGGGCGATCGGGTCGGGCAGCCGGCCGGCGTCGGCGGCCGCCTGGACGCCGACGTAGTCCAGCTGGGCCCGGCTGCGGACCAGCGCCCGCTCCACCGCGACCCCGACGGTGCCGCCGTCGGAGTCGAGGTCGACGGTCCACACCACGGCGGCGCGGTCGACGGCCGGCAGGAGGCTCGCCGCGCCCTCGCTGAGGGTCTCGGGGTGCAGCGGCACGGTCCCGTCGGGCAGGTAGACGGTCTGCCCGCGCCGCCAGGTCTCCTCCTCCAGCGCGCCGCCGGGGCGCACGTGCGCGGCCACGTCGGCGATCGCGTACGTCACCCGGTAGCCGCCGCCGGCGCGGCGGGCGAGGTGCATCGCCTGGTCGAGGTCGCGCGAGCCGGCGGGGTCGACGGTGACGAACGGGATGTCGGTGCGGTCGACGGCCGGCCGGGGCGGCACCGCCGCCGCGTCGTCGGCCTCGCGCTGCGCCGCGGCCGGGAAACCCTCGGGCAGTCCCAGCTCGCGGCGCAGCGCGCCGAAGTCGATGCGGGGCGCGAGTACGCGTCGGATCACCACGGGGTCAATCCTGACAGTGTGGCGGATGATCCGCTTCCCGGCACGCGCCGGGAGCCGCGACGCCGGGATCAGCCGGTCGCCTTGCGCGCGCCCGCCCTCCCGGCGCGGGGCGCGGTGGCCCGGGCGGCGGTGACGCGGGCGGCGGTGGCCCGGGCCGGCGCCTTGCGCGCGGTGACCGTCTTGGCCGGCGCCTTGCGCGCGGTGACCGTGACCGTCTTGGCCGGCGCCTTGGCGGCGGTGGTCCTCTTCGCCGGGACCTTCTTCACGGCCGCCTTGCGGGTGGTGGCCGACGACGTCGCGGTCGCCTTCTTCGCCGGGGCCTTCTTCGCCGCCGCCTTGCGGGCGCCGCCGGTGGGCCGGGTCGCGGCCGTCTTGCGGGCCGCCGTCGTCTTCGTGGTGGGGGCCTTCCTGGCCGGGGCCTTCGCCGCCGTGGCGGTCTTCTTCGCCGCCGTCGTGGCGGTCTTCTTCGCCACCGAGGTGACCTTGCGGGCGGCGGCGCCCGTCCTGGCGGGGGCCTTCTTCGCCGGCGCGGTGGTCTTCTTCGCCGTGGTGGTGGCCTTCGTCACCGCCTTCTTCGCGGGGGCCTTCTTCGCCGCGGCCGTCGTCCGCTTCGCTGCCGCCGTCGTCGTCCGCTTCGCCGCGGTGGGCGCCTTCTTCGCCGCGACAGCCGTGGTCTTCTTCGCGACAGCCGTGGTCTTCTTCGCGGCGGCCGTGGTCTTCTTCGCCGTGGTGGCGGCCTTGGTCGCCGCCTTTTTCGCGGGGGCCTTCCTCGCCGCGGTGGGCGTCGTCTTCTTCGCTGCGGTGGTCTTCTTCGCAGGGGCCCGCCCGGCGCCGCCGGCGGCCTTGCTGGCCGGCGCCTTCTTCGCCGCGGTGGTCGGCCGCGCGGTCCGGGTCGCGCCCGCGGAACGCTCCGCCGCGGCGGTCTTCCTGGCGGGCGTACGTCTGGCGGCCGGGCGGGTGGTGGCCTGCTGTGCTTCGGCCATCTCGGTTCCCTCCTTGGGGACGTGCTCTCGCCCTCGCGGAGCACGGGGTACCTCGACGCGGGCCGTCCCGCGCCGCCTATCTGTCCTCCCCGGCCCAGCGGGCGTCCTCGGCGTCCCACGCTTCGTTGCGCTCCCGCACCAACTGCAGGGCGTTCTCCGCGTCGGCGGCTGAGGCGTACGGCCCGAGAACGTGCTTGGCGGGGCACACGTCGGCATCGGTCTCGACCCGGTGGTGTCGGGTGCACCAGTAGTAGTGCGCACCGCTTCCGCTGTCGCTCATGGGATCACTGTGCACCGCGAACCACCCGCCCGCCACCGGAACACCACAAGTCGCCGGCCTTCTCCACAGTAGACGTGGTTCCGGCCGCGGGGGGCGGGAACTGCGAAAACAGGGCGTCCGGGCCCTCCGGGGCCAGCCGACGGGGCCCGACGGGGCAGCCGCGGGGCGCGCCGCTGTCGCACAATCCCCCCGTGCGACGCGGGGGAGGAACATCGGTGTGGCTGCGGCGCGGGCTGGCCGTCGCGGTGCTGGCGGCCGTGCTGGCGACGATCGGTGTGGTCGCCGGGCTGCCGCTGCTGCGGGACCGGTCGCAGCAGCGGCTGGAGCAGCGGGCGGAGCGGGAGGTGACCGCGACCGCGCAGCTCGCCCGCGCGCGGCTGCTCGCCGACCCCGGGGCAGGGGAGTCGACGCTGCGGCAGGCGGCCGGCTCGGTGGCCGGGGTCGAGGTGCTGACGGTGCGCAGCGACGGACCGGCGTCCGCCCCGGCGGTCCGGCTGGTGTTCCGGGTCCGGGTGACCAAGACGGCGGCGTCCGTCTTCGGCTGGCAGCAGGCCGACGCGTCGGCCTGCTTCGCGCAGGTCGTGCACGCCGAGGCCGGCCCGGCCGCCCTCGAACGGCTGTCCTGCCCGGACTGACCCGCCCGCACGCCGCGGGCGCGGTCAACGCCGCCGCCCGGCGGCACCGGGGCGGGCATCGGCTGAACAGCCGGTTCCGGTGGACGGCGACCGTCGGCAGGATCGGGCGTCGTGACCGACACGACGTCCGGCACGCGGACGTGCCCCGGATGCGGTGCCGCCACGGTGTCGCTGGCCGGGGCCGCCCCCTGGTGCGCCGGCTGCGAGTGGAACCTCGACGCGTACGACGGCCGGCGGCGGGACCGCGAGTTCGGCTGGGCGTGGCTGGACCGGTGGACCTACCGGCTCGCGTTCCGGATGACCCGCAGCCAGTACGCCCGCCTGGTCGGGCGCCCGCTCGGCGCGAACGGGCGGGGTGGCGCCGCGCTGCTGACCGCGGCGGCGTCGCTGGTGCTGATCGGCGCGGTGGTCGCGCTCGCGGTCACCGGGGTCCGGCTGGTCGTGGCGCTTCCCTTCCCGAGCCTGTCCGTACTGCTCGGCGGGGCGCTGCTCGGCCTGGCCGTCGCGCTGCGGCCCCGGTTCGGCCGGCTCGACCCGGACCTGGAGGTGCTCACCCGGGAGCGGGCGCCGGAGCTGCACGCCCTCGTCGACGAGGTGGCGGCGGCGGTGGGCGCGCCCGTCCCGGACGTCGTCGGGGTGGACGGCGACCTGAACGCGTACGCGGGTCTGGTCGGGGTGCGCAGGCGGCGGGTGCTCTGCCTGGGGCTGCCGTACCTCGGCGTGCTCGGCCCCCAGGAGCGGGTGGCGCTGCTCGGCCACGAGCTGGGTCACTTCGTCAACGGCGACCCCCGCCGGATGTTGCTCACCCAGCCCGCCTTCACCATGCTCGGCTCGGCGGCGGACCTGGTCCGCCCGGTGGACACCGTATCCTCCGGCGGTCTGGTGGAGATGGTCGGCGAGACGCTGGGCAAGGCGTTCGGCTGGGTGCTGTCCCGGCTGCTGTTCGGCGCGCACCTGGTCCTGGTCGGCATCGCCCTGCGGGACAGCCAGCGCGCCGAGTACCTGGCCGACGAGATGTCGGCCCAGGCCGCCGGAACGGCGGGCGCGGTCGGCCTGCTGGACGTGATGCTCGCGACGGAGTCGACGGCGCTCGCCGTACGCCGGGAATCGCGGGCCGGGCACGGCGCGGACCGGTGGCGGACGGCGGCGGCCGAGGCCCGCGCGGCGGCAGAGGACCGGCTGCCGCTGCTGCGCCAGCTCTCCGTCCGCGACGAGGTGTCGCTCTTCTCCTCGCACCCGCCCGCCGGGCTGCGGCGGCGGATGCTGGAGAGCCGGCCCGCGCACGAGGCGGCGGTGGTGCTCACCGAGGAGCGGATGGCGCGCATCGACGCCGAGCTGGCGAAGGAGTACGCCCGGGTCGCCCGGGAGATCAGCTGGGCGGGGTGACGCGGGGCGGGCCGCCGGCCGGAGTGCGGGTTAGGGTCGCCGGGTGGGCGCATCGGAGTACATCCTGAGGATCCGGGAGCACGTCGGCCACAGCCTGCTCTGGCTGCCGAGCGTGAGCGCGGTGGTCCGCAACGACGCCGGCGAGCTGCTGCTCGGCAAGCGCGCCGACGACGGGCGCTGGTCGGTGGTCAGCGGCGTCGTCGAGCCCGGCGAGCAGCCGGCCACGGCCGTGGTCCGCGAGGTGCGGGAGGAGACCGGCCTGCACGTGGAGCCGGTGCGGCTGAGCAGCGTCCTCACCCACCCGCACACCTATCCCAACGGCGACCGCTGCGAATACCTGAACCTCGGCTTCGAGTGCCGGCTGCTGACCGGCACCGCCCGGGTCAACGACGACGAGTTGGTGTCCGTGGAGTGGTTCCCGCCGCACCGGCTGCCCGAACTGGACCGGCACGCCCGGCTGGTCCTCGCGTACGCCCTCGGCGCCGAGCAGGCCGCCTGGTTCCTGCCCGCCGGCACGGTGTGGACCGAGTCCGATGACTGACCTCGACCCGGCCGTGCGCCGCTACCTCACCGACCTGGTCGCCGCCGCCCGCGACGTCCTCGGCGACGAACTCGTCGGGGCGTACGCGGCCGGCTCGGTGGGGCTGGGCGCGTACCAGCCGGGGCGCAGCGACGTCGACGTGGCGCTGGTCTGCGCGGACGCCCTCGACCTGGCGCGCAGGCACGAGCTGGTGGCGCGGCTGCGGCACGAGGCCCTGCCGTGCCCCGCGCGCGGGCTGGAACTGGTCGTCTACCGCCGGGCGGTCGCCGCCTCCGGCACGCCGGAGCCCGGGTTCGAGGTCGAGCTGAACACCGGCGCGCGGATGGCGTTCCGGGCCACCTGGGCCGCCGCCGACCGGCCGGCCGGGGACGGCCTGTTCTGGTACGGCCTGGACCGCAGCATCCTGCACCAGTGCGGGCACGCCCTGCTCGGGCCGCCGGCCGCCGAGACCTTCGCCGACCTCTCCCCCGCCGACCTGCGCCGCCTGCTGACCGACGCGCTGCGCTGGTGGCTGGCCCTGCCGACCCCGCCGGGCGACGGTCCCGCCCCCGGGGCCGAGGACGCGGTGCTCGGCGCCTGCCGGTCCCTGGTGAAGGTCCGCCACGGCGTCTGGCTGTCGAAGGCCGACGCCGGCCGCCGGCTGATCGCCGACGGCTGGCCGGCGGACCCGCCCGCCCGCGACGGCGGGCCCGCCGACCTGGTCGCGCGGTCGATCGCCGCGCGGGCGGGCGGGCCGCCGCCGAGCGGGCCGGAGGCACGGGCCTTCCAGCGCCGCGTCCTGGCCGAGATCAGCGGCTGACCGGCTCCACCGGGATCCACAGCTCGGCCTCCGCCTCGGTGCCGTCCGCCGAGAGCCGGGTACGGGAGATCTCCGGCCCCGGCCGGCTGCGGTACGGGTTGGACGGGAACCACTGGGTGAACACGTCCCGCCACAGGTACTGCACCGCCTGCGGGAACGCCCCGGAGGTCTCGAAGACCGCCCAGGTGCCCGCCGGCACCGTGACCGCGTCCAGGTCCTCCGGCGCGTCGGCGCCCGTCACCACGCCGTGCCAGTAGTCCAGCTCGGTGCCCTCCGCGCGGCCGTCGGCCACGTTGTCGCTGACGTTGACGATGCCCTGCGGCTCCTGGTCGGACAGTGCCTCGATCCGGCGTACCGTCTCCGGGTCGAGGCCCCTGATGAAGGCGACGATCGCCGGGTTCATCCCCTCGTGCACGAGCGGTACCCGCGCCTTGCGGCCCACCAGTCGGAACTCCTCCTTGCGTACGATCCGGTATCGCATGCTGCTGCTCCCTTCGACGACGAGTCGGAAGGACATCCGGGGCTGGGAGCGCAGCGCCGCCCCCGTACGCCGGGCCTCGCCGGGCCCCACGCCGTGCACGGCCTGGAACGCCCGGGCGAACGCCTCGGTGGAGCTGTAGCCGTGGCGGACGGCGATGTCGAGCAGCGTCCGCTCCCCCGACAGCACCTCCGCGCCCGCGACCGTAAGCCGCCGGCGGCGGATGTACTCGGACAGGCCGACGCCCGCCAGCGCGGAGAAGATCCGCCGGAAGTGGTACTCCGACGTCACCGCGATCCGCGCCAGCTCGGCCACCTCGATCGGCTGGTCGAGGTGCCGCTCGATGTGCTCCATGGCCTGGTTGAGCCGTTCCAGCACCCGGTTCTCCTTCCCTGTTCCCAGCAGCAACGCTAGGCGCGCGGGAGGGTGCCCGACCCGACATGCTGTGCCCGATGCGGTCGGGTGGGACGCCGTCGGGAGGCGGGCAGCCGCGAGGGCCGGCAGGCGGGCCTGCCGACCGCCATCCGCCCGGTCGTCGTGACAACAGGAAACTCCGGGCACCGGATGCGGTGCCCGGAGTTTCCTGCCGTACCGATCAGACCTGGACGCCCGCCCTACGGCGGATCCGGCTGGCTCCGATCAGGAGACCGCCGGCGGCCAGCAGGCCGCCACCCAGGGAGAGGGCCACGGCGGAGTTGTCGCCGGTGACCGGCAGCTCCTTGTCGTGCTTGCCGTCGTGCTTGTCGTGGTGCCGGTGGTCGTACTTGCCGCCCCGGATGCAGACGGTGACGGTGACCGGGTCGGAGACCACGGCCTTGCCGTTGAAGGTGCCGGTCGCCCGGGCCGTGTTGACCACCTTCCCGCGCTTGACGTCGGCCTTGGTCACCACGTGCGGATTGACGGCGTGGCAGTCGGTGCTCGTACCCGGTGCCAGCGTGGTGCTGTTGCAGACCACCTGGCCGGCGGTCGGGTCGTTGACGCCGACGTTGGTGATGGTGACGGTGCCGGTGTTGGCCACCCGGTAGGTGTAGAAGATCTTGTCACCCTTGGCGGCGTAGCCGTCCTTCTCACACTTCTTGCTGCAGTCCGACTCGACCCGGGCCTTCTTGTCGATCGACAGGCTGACCTGCTTCGGCGGCGCGGGCTTGGTGGTCACGGTGAACGTGGCCTCGTTGGACGGCACCGTCTGCTCGCCGAACTTCCCGAGCGCCTGCGCGGTGTTGACGATCTTGCCGTTCTTCACGTCGCTCTTCTTGACGGTGTACGTGCCGGTGCAGGTGGTGCTCTCCCCCGGCGCGAGCGAGGTGTCCTCGCAGGTGATGCCGGTGACCGTGTCGTCGTCGATGGTGATGTCGGTGATCGGGTTGGTCGTGCCCGTGCTCTGGTTCGTCACCGTGTAGGTGTAGGTGATCACGTCACCGGCCTTGACGTCCTTGGCCGGGGATCCGGTCTTGGTCAGGTGCAGCTTCGGGTTCACCCGCGGGTTCGACGCCGCGCAGGTCTGGCTGAGGACGAAGAAGTCCGCGTTTCCGGAGATCACCGCGGTGGCACCGATGAGCGTCCAGCCGGCCGGGGTCCGGATCCACGCCTTGCTGGTGCCCATGTTGTTGACGATGGCGCTGTTCGGGTCGGTGGGGATCGTCCTCGTGACGTCGCCGGTCGGCGTGCTGAACGTCGCGGTGACCGTCTGGAAGGTGCCGGTGGTGTTCGGGTTGCCGGGCAGGTTGAAGACCCAGACGTCCTCGTTCGCGAAGGGCCCGCCGCCGAGGTTGGGGTCGCAGTTCTGGGTGACCTGCGACGCCATCGTCGGCACGTTCCCCGGGTTGATGTTGATCGTCGACGCGGCGGCGGCCGGCGAGCCGCCCGCGAGCAACAGGGCACCGGCCAGCAGCGCGAACGCCGCCAGCCGTGCGTAGATGCCGCCCCGTCTGCGCGGCGTAGAGGCCTTGCTCATGTAATTCCCCCGTGGTGTGGATGGTTGACACCGGGGGCAACGAGGGGTACAAGGGTACGTCGCGCTCGAAAATCCAGAATCCCCCACAAGGTGGACATCTCGGGCATTTTCGCCGGCGCGGGGCCATCGGCGAACCGCCGACGGGAAATCCTACTACGCGGCCCGGCAACCACCCGGTGACCGCGACCGGTCTGGTGGGCGACGGACGAGTCGACCTGTACGCCGGATTCTGTGACCGGCACGCACCCGAAGGCACGCGCCGGCGGCGGCCATCCATCTCGGCCTACCGTCGCCGGCAGGCTCCAGCGGCCTACCCGCAGACATCGGGCGGGCAGCCCTCAAGCGTCTGCGCGGGTCGTCATCCTGCGATGACGGCCCTTTCTTGGCCTTGCTCCGGGTGGGGTTTACCGAGCCACCCCGGTCACCCGGGGTGCTGGTGGGCTCTTACCCCACCGTTTCACCCTTACCGTCCCCGATGGGGTCGGCGGTCTGTTTTCTGTGGCACTGTCCCGCGGGTCACCCCGGGTTGCCGTTAGCAACCACCCTGCCCTGTGGAGTCCGGACGTTCCTCGGCGGCGGGCCGGAAGCCCGCCGACGCGACCGCCCGGTCGACTCGTCCGTCGCGCACTCATCCTAACGACGCGCACCCCGCGTCTATTGCCGCCCCTTCCGGGAATAGGCGTCCACCACCCCGGGACACAGCGACCGGCGGCCGGGCAGGCGCCGTACTAGCCTCTGGGGACCATGGACCTCTCCGACGTCGCGCTGCTGCTCACCGCCGGTCTCGCCGCGGGCACGGTCAACGCGGTGGCCGGCGGGGGCTCGCTCATCACGTTCCCGGCGATGATCGCCGTGGGCCTGCCGCCGGTGCCGGCGAACGTGAGCAACTCGGTGGCCGTCTTCCCCGGGTACGTGGCGAGCGTGGCGGGCAGCCGGCAGGATCTGCCGCGCGGGCGGGCGCTGGCCACGCTGCTGCCCACCACGATCGTCGGCACGGTCGCCGGCGCGCTGCTGCTGCTGGCGACCCCGGCCAGGGCGTTCGAACTGGTCGTGCCCTTCCTGGTGCTCGGGGCGACGGCGGTGCTCGCCTTCCAGGACCCGCTGCGCCGGCTGGTCGGGCATCCGCGCGACCTGTCGCCGCGCCGCCGTACGGTCAGCGTGCAGGCCATGGTCGCGGTCGGCGCGGTGTACGGCGGCTACTTCGGCGCGGCGCTCGGGGTGATGCTGGTCGCCGGCCTGGCCCTGGTGCTGGACGCGACGCTGGCCCGGGTCAGCGCGATCAAGAACCTGCTCTCCGCCGCGGTCGGGTTGACCACGCTCGTGGTGTTCGCGCTGTTCGGCCCGGTGAACTGGGCGGCGGTCGCGTTGGTCGCCCCGGCGACGCTGGTCGGCGGGTACGCCGGCGCCCGGATCGTCCGCCGGCTGCCGCCGGTGGTGCTCAAGACCCTGATCGTGGTCTTCGGCTCGGTGATCGGCCTCTACCTGCTCTCGCGCGCCATGCGCTGACCCGGCGCGCCCCGGGAGCGACGAGACCCCCGGGGCGCCCCGGGCCAGCGCGGGGCAGGGACGCCGGTTCAGTACGCCTCGCCGACCGGCTCCTCCGGCGCGCGCTCGGCGTCGGCGGCGGCCCGGTTCCAGCGGGACCAGAGCACCCGCTCGCCGTGGCCGGCGGCCATCGCGTGTGCGCAGCCGAGATACACCAGCGCGCCGGCCGCGAGCACCGCGGAGCCGACCCAGAACGGCAGGGCGAGGGAGTGCTCGGCGAGCTTGCCGGAGAGGATCGGCGCGGGCGCGGCGGCGCCCCAGCGGACCAGGTTGAACGCGCCGGTGGCGAGCCGCCGGTCGCCGCCGCCCAGGCCGAGCGCCAGGTCGGTGAGGTTGGCGTTGGCCAGCCCCATGAACAGGCCGGAGACGACGAGCACCACCAGCGACTGCGTGGTGCTGCCCGAGGTGGCGAACAGGACCATGCAGACCAGCAGGCCGGCGATCGCGACGCCGACGGTCTGCACGGCGCCGATCCGGTGTGCGAGCCGGTGGCCGAGCAGCAGGATGCCGGCGGCCAGGCCGATGCCCCAGCCGGTGAAGGCGAGCCCGAGCGGGATGACGTCCAGGTGCAGGAACAGCGGTGTGTAGCCGAGGACGACGAAGAAGACGAAGTTGTAGGCGGCGGTGACGACGCAGAGCGCGACGAACGCCGGCCGCCGGTAGGTGGCGAAGATCTGGCCCACCCGTACGGGCGGCTGCCGGTCTGCCGGCTCGCGCAGCCGGCGGGCGGCGACGGCGAGGGCGAGGACCATGAAGACGCCGCAGACGAAGAACGGCAGCCGCCAGCTGATCCCGCCGAGCAGGCCGCCGAGCAGCGGGCCGACGGCGAAGCCGAGGCCGAGCGCGGTCTCGAAGAGCCCGACCACCCACTCCCGGTCGACGGCGAGGCTGACCAGCACCACCATGGCCGTGGCGAAGAACATCGCGTTGCCCAGCCCCCAGAAGCCGCGCAGCACGGAGAGCTGCACGATGTCGCCGCTGAACGAGGCGAGGATCGCGGCGACACCGACGATCGAGACCCCGGCGACGAGGACGGGCTTGAAGCCGAACCGGCCGCTGGCCAGCGTGGCGGGGATCATGCCGAGGGCCATCACCGCGATGTACGCGGTGAAGAGCAGCTCCACCTGCCAGTGGGTGACGCCGATGGCCTCGCCGATGGCGGGCAGGATCGGGTCGACGACGGCGATGCCGGAGATGGCGAGGAAGGCCACCAGCACGGTGGCGTAGATGGCACTGCGGTTCGGTTCGGAACGCCGATCCACTCCGCCTCCCAGATAGCTGTATCGTACAGATAGTTTTCCTGTACTATACAGCTATGACCGACGACCGGACGACGGAGAGCGAGGACGACGTCCTCGGCCGGATCGAGACCGAGGTGGCGCTGCTGATGCGGCTCGGCGAGGCCACCCGGCGGGGCACCGGCAACGCCGAGCACCGGCTGCTCGACCGCGCGGCGTACGTCATCCTGCGCCACCTGGACCGCGCCGGCCCGCAGAACGTCTCCGCGCTCGCCGCCCGGCTCGAACTCGACGGCTCCACCGTCACCCGGCAGGTCTCGGCGATGCAGCGCGACGGGCTGATCGTGCGCGAGCCCGACCCCACCGACGGGCGCGGCACGGTGGTCTCCCCCACCCCGACCGGCCTGCAACGCGTGGCGGCCGTCCGGGCCGCCCGAGCCCGGCTCTACGGCACCATCCTCGCCGACTGGCACCCCGACGACCGGCGGACCCTGGCCGAGATGCTGCACCGGCTCAACCAGTCCCTGGAGTCCCGCCCCCGCCGCTGAGCGGCGCCCGCCGCGTCAGCACCCCGGACACCCGCCGCGCGCCGGCACCCGAACGCGCGTCGCCCCCGGGCCGGTCACGACCCGGGGGCGAACGGGCTGCGCGAGCCGCTCAGGCGACCGGTTCCGGTGCGGCGTCGGCGTCCCGGCGCTGACCCGGCACGACCCGCGGGTCGCCCTCGTCGGCGAAGTAGTCGTCCGGCGTGGTGCCGTCGCCGCCGTCGCGCACCCTCGCCGCCCGCAGCACCACCGTCAGCAGCGCCGCCACCGCCAGGTTGACCAGCACGGCCACGATCCCGACGTAGATGGTCTTCTGGGTGTCGAAGCCGAAGTCGGCCAGCGGGAACGCCGAGCCGCCGAAGTGCTTGCGCCCGGTGGCCGCGTTGGGGATCTGGTAGAGCATCCACATGCCCAGCCCCATGCCGGCGACCCAGCCGGCGACGAGCGCGCCCCGGTGGAACCAGCGGGTGTAGAGGCCCAGCGCCACCGCCGGCAGCGTCTGGAGGATGATCACGCCGCCGATGAGCTGGAGGTCGATGGAGAACTGCGGGTCGAGGAAGACGATGCAGGCCACCGCCCCGACCTTGACGACCAGCGAGGTGATCTTCGATACGTTCGCCTCCTGGGCCGGGGAGGCGTCCCGCTTCAGGTACTCCTTGTAGATGTTGCGGGTGAACAGGTTCGCCGCCGCGATCGACATGATCGCCGCCGGCACCAGCGCGCCGATCCCGATGGCCGCGTACGCGACGCCCGCGAACCAGTCGGGGAACTGCTGGTCGAACAGGACCGGTACCACGGTGTTGCTGTCCACGCTCCCTTCCTTCGCCCCGGGCAGCGGCTTCACCCCGGCCGCGATGGCCATGAAGCCGAGCAGCGCGATCAGCCCGAGCAGCAGGCTGTACGCGGGCAGCGCCGACATGTTCCGCTTGATGACGTCCCGGTTCCGGCTGGCCAGCACGCCGGTGATGCTGTGCGGGTAGAGGAACAGCGCCAGCGCCGAGCCGAACGCCAGCGTGACGTACTGGAGCTGGTTGTTGGCGCCCAGCAGCACCCCGTCGTTCGGGTTCGGCGACGCGTCGAACTTCGCGTCGGCGGCGTCGAAGATCTCGCCCCAGCCGCCGAGCTTGTACGGCAGCCAGATGACCGCCACCAGGATCACGATGTAGATCAGCGTGTCCTTGACGAACGCGATCAGCGCGGGGGCACGCAGCCCGGACTGGTAGGTGTACGCGGCCAGGATCGCGAACGCGACGATGATCGGCAGGTGCCGGGCCAGGGCGCTCTCGCCGGTGACCCCCATCGTCTTGAGCACCGCCTCGATGCCGACCAGTTGCAGCGCGATGTAGGGCATCGTGGCCACGATGCCGGTGATCGCCACCAGCAGCGCCAGCACCGGGGAGTCGAACCGGCTGCGGACGAAGTCCGCCGGGGTGACGAAGCCGTGCCGGTGCGAGACGGACCAGAGCCGGCACAGCACCAGGAACACCATCGGATAGATCACGATGGTGTACGGAACGGCGAAGAACCCGGCCGCGCCGGCCCCGAACATCAGCGCCGGCACCGCCACGAAGGTGTACGCCGTGTACAGGTCACCGCCGACCAGGAACCAGGTGATCCAGCCGCCGAAGTTGCGCCCGCCCAGCCCCCACTCGTCGAGGTGGGCCATGTCCTTCGGGGCGCGCCACCGGGCGGCCACGAACCCCATCCCGCTGACCAGCAGGAACAGCAGCGAGAAGACGATGATCTCGGTGAGGTGGTCCTGCCACATCAGCGCCCACCCCGCTTCTTCGTCATCTGGTACACCAGCGTCGTGGTGGCCACGCCGAGCAGGATGTAGGCGAGCTGCAACCAGTAGAAGCGGGGGAAGCCGAGGAACCGGGGCGAGTCGCCGTTGAAGAACACCGGGATCAGCGGGACCACGATCGGGATGAAGAGCAACCAGTTCCAGGGGCTGTGGTCCTTCGCCCTGGTCGGCGCCGCCGTGGGCGCCTCCGGTTCGGGTGCGGCCATGTGACACACCTCCGGGTGGGTCGGAGATCGGCAGGATGACGGCCGGAGGCTACGACCCTGTGAGCCCGGTCACGTTCGACCGGATGACGCCGGTGCGCCGAACGGGCGGCGGCGTGCGCCGAACGGCTGCCGCCACCGCCGAAGGTCGGCCGGTCGGGGCGGCTGCGGTCGCGGCGGCGGCCCGGCGCCCTGTCGGTCCGCCGGGCTGTCGGCCGGGGCCCGCCAGGCGGGGCGGACTTGGCTCAGGCCGCGGTGAGGTGCGCGGTGTCGTTGACCGTGCGCACGGCGACGCCGCCGTCGGGCCACATGTCCAGCACCGAGATGCCGGCCGCGTCCAGGAAGAGCCGGTGCAGGAACCCGTCGCCGGCCGCGAGCGCGTCGCGCAGCACCAGCTTGATCGGCGAGACGTGCGAGACCACCACGACGGTCTCCCCGGGGTACGCGCGGCACAGCCCGTCGACCGCGCGACGGCAGCGCTCGGCGACGTCGCTGAACGACTCCCCGTCGGGCGGGGCCACCCGCGTGGAGGCGAGCCAGGCGTCCATCTCCCCCGGCCACTCCTCGCGGACCTCGGCGAAGGTACGCCCCTCCCAGGCCCCGAAGTCGCACTCGACGAGGTCGTCCTCGCGACGGACCGGCACCCCGCCGAGCGCCCCGGCGATCGCCTCCGCGGTCTGCGTACACCGGGACAGGGGCGAGCTGACCACGGCCGCGACGGACGGGGCCAGCTCGGCCACCCGGGCGGCCGTGGCCCGGGCCTGGGCCCGTCCCCGCTCGGACAGCGGCACGTCGCCTCGGCCGGAGTAGCGGCGCTGCTCGGTGTACGGGGTCTCGCCGTGCCGCACCAGGATCAGCCGGGTGGCGGTGAAGCTCGGCCGCGGCTCCCAGGAGGCGGGCGCGGTCGCCGGGTCGGTGCCGGCGGTCGCCGCCGAGGCGGCGCGGGCAGCCACCTCGCGGGCCCTCGCCCGGGCGGCCGAATCGGGGCCGGCGACCTCGCGCGGGGGTTCCACGACGCGCGGCGGCTCGACCCGGGCCGGGGCCGGGACGCGACCCGCGGCGGCGGCGTCCATGGCGGCGTTGGCGAGGCCGTCGGCGTGCCGGTTGCGCTCCCGGGGGATCCAGCTGAACCGGACCGCCGCGAAGCGGTCCACCAGGGCGGCGGCCTGCGCGGCGAGCGGGCGCAGCCCCGGGTGCTTGATCTGCCAGCGGCCGCACATCTGCTCGACCACCAGCTTCGAGTCCATCCTGGCGTCGACCTCACTGGCGCCCAGCTCGGCGGCCGCCTCCAGCCCGGCGATCAGCCCGCGGTACTCGGCGACGTTGTTGGTGGCGACGCCGATCGACTCGCTCCGCTCGGCCAGCACCTCACCGGTGCCCGGGTCGCGGACCACCGCGCCGTAGCCGGCCGGGCCGGGGTTGCCCCGGGACCCGCCGTCGGCCTCGACGACGACCACGCGCGGCGCCACCGGCTACAGGCCGGACTCGTTGGTGCGGACCATGATGCGCCGGCACTCCTCGCAGCGGACGACCTCGTCCGGCGCCGCCTTGCGGATCCGGGCCAGGTCGGCACCCGAGAGGTCCAGCCGGCAGCCGCCGCACCGGCCGGCGGTGAGCAGCGCCGCGCCGAGCCCCGAGTCCTCGCGGATCTTGTCGTACAGCTGGACCAGGTCGGCCGGGAGGTCGGCCGCGAGCGGCCGGCGGGCGCCGCGCTTGAACTCCTCCTCCTTGGCGATCTCGGCCAGGCTCTCGTCGCGGCGCCGCTCGGCGGCGTCCCGCTTCTCCCGGGCCTCGGCGAGCCGCTTCTCGACGCCGTCCAGCACGCCCTGGGCGGTCTCCCGCTGCTCCATCAGCTCCAGCTCGGCGTCCTCCAGGTCGCCCTGGCGGCGGTTGAGCGAGGCCAGCTCGTGCTGGAGGGCCTCCAGCTCCCGGGCCGGGCCGGTGCCGGCGGCCAGCCGGTCCTCGTTCTTGGACTTGCGGGCGCGCACCTGGTCGACGTCCTTCTCCAGCCGGGCGATGTCCCGGTCCAGGTCGTCGACCGCCACCTGGGCGCGGACCCGCTCGTCCTCCAGCGCGGACAGCTCCCGGGCCAGCGCCTCCAGCTCGGCCCGCTCCGGCAGCGTGCGGCGGCGGTGGGCGAGCTGGGCGAGGGTGGTGTCGATCGCCTGGAGGTCGAGCAGGCGGCGCTGGACCTGCGGGTCAGCCTTCACGGTCGGGGCTCCTTGTCGTCCACCGCGGGTGGGGCGGCGTGTACGGTCCACGGGTCGGTGTCCAGGTCGGACACCAGCGTCTCGACGCCCGTCGCCTCCCGCAGGATGGCGGCCAGGTCGTCCAGCCACGGTCGTTCGGTCGCCCAGTGGGCGGCGTCGAGCAGGGCCGGGCCGTCGGCGGCGAGGTGCTCGCCCGCCGGGTGGTGCCGCAGGTCGGCGGTGAGGAACGCGTCCACCCCGGCGGCGGTCGCGTCGGCGAGGAAAGCGTCCCCCGCGCCGCCGCTGACCGCGAGGGTTCGAACCATACGCCCGGGGTCCCCGGCGGCGCGAACTCCCCAGGCCGTGGCGGGCAGCACCGTGGCGGCGTGCCGGGTCAGCTCCGCCAGGGTCATCGGCTCCGGCAGCTCGCCGATCCGGCCGATCCCCCGGCCGGCGCCGTGGGCCGGCGAGCCGGGCGCGGGCCGGTGCAGCGGGCGCAGCCCGGTCAGCCCGAACCGGGCGGCGAGCGCGTCGGAGACCCCCGGGTCGGCCACGTCGGCGTTGGTGTGCGCGACGTAGAGCGCCACGTCGGCCTTGATCAGCCGGTGGACGATCCGACCCTTGTAGGTCGTCGGGGCCACCGAGGAGACGCCGCGCAGCAGCAGCGGGTGGTGGGCGACGATCATGTCGACGCCGGCGTCGAGCGCCTCGGCGACCGTCTCGGGCACCACGTCGACCACGCAGAGGACCCGGCGCACCGGGGCGCACGGCTCGCCGAGCACCAGCCCGACCCGGTCCCACTCCTCGGCCCACGCCGGCGGGTAGCGCCGCTCCAGCTCGGCGACCACGTCGGAGACGGTCGTCGGGTCCGTGTTGGTGCTCACGGCGGGCCAGCTTACCGGCGCGGGCCGTGGCCGGGGGCGTCGCCCACCGACGCGACGGCGTGTCCCCGCCGCCACCGGGCGCGCCCGGTGGTCCCTTGCTGACGTACGGCGTCAGCAAGGGACCACCTCCTTGCGCGTCAGGCGACGGGGCAGAGCCGGTCCCGGACGGCGGCCAGGCCCGTCGCCCACGGGAAGGCGTGCACGTGGCGCTCGCCGGTGCCGGGCGGGTGCAGCGGGACGACGTGGTCGCCGAAGAGCACCGTCACCCCCCACTCCGCGAGCCGGGCGATGCCGGCCCGGAAGGCCGGGTGGGTTGCCATCGCCGCGTTGGTGTACGGCACCGCCACCAGCGGCACCCCCAGTCCCTGCGCCTCGACCAGCAGCCCGAGGGCCAGCGTGTCGGTGATCCCGGCCGCCCACTTGTTGACCGTGTTGACCGTCGCCGGGCAGACGATCATCGCGTCCGCCGGCGGCAGCACGTCGAGGTCACCCGGGTTCTTGTAGTGGGTGCGGACCGGGTGCCCCGTCTGCCGGGCCAGCGCGGCCCGGTCGACGAACTTCGCGCCGTCCGGCGTCGTGACCACGCAGACGTCCCAGCCGTCCTGCTGGGCCAGCTCCACGAGCCGGCCGACGTGGCGGGCCAGCGGCGAACCGCAGGCGATGACGTAGAGCACCTCGCGGCGCTCGCTGCTCGGGTGCGGGCCGGTCATCAGGCCGGCTCCGCGCTCATACCCCTACTCCCATGTGCTCAGCCAACTCCGCAATCGGAGAAGGCGGCGCACCACGTGTGCGACGCAGGATGTCCGACATCACCTCGTGGGCGATCGGCCGGCAGCGGATCTCCGACGGGGCGAGGCGGTCGCCGCGCAGCAGCATCTCGCCGGCGTTGGACACGTCGCCGACCTGGGCGAAGCCCCGGGCGATGTCGAGCAGGTGGTGGGCCCGGCGCTCGGGCAGCAGCGCGTTGAACGTCGGCTCCTGGATCCGCTGCTGGTGGACCTCCACCGCGCGGCCGCCGTCGCCCAGCTCGACCGCGGCGGCCGCCCGGTGCAGCTCCAGGTTGGTCGGCCCGAACGAGGTCCAGTAGTGGTTGTGGTCGCCGCCCAGCAGGGTCGCCGCCTCCTGCGCGCCGTTGATCAGGTCGCCGACCGTGGCGGAGTCGCCGATCCGGGCGGCGGCCATCGCGCCCTGGAGCAGCAGCATCCCGTAGACCGAGAGGCGGGCCGGGGACGCCTCGTTGCTGCCGCCGGGGGCGAGCCGGTTGGCGATGGTGACGTTGAGTTCGAGGGCGGGGCGGGGCCGGCCCATCGCCACCAGCGCGTTGCAGACCCGGGTGGTGGCGATGCCGGCCAGCAGCGGGTCGTCGGCGCGCTGGGCGACCGCCATCGAGCGGTCGGCGGCCAGCCAGGCCAGGTCGCACTCGCCCAGCTTCCGCAGCACCGACGAGGCGATCTGGTAGACCTGACCGAGCAGGTGGGCCGCCTCCCGGCCCTCGTCGCCGCCGTAGCCGGCGTCGGCGGCCTGCGCGTCGCGCAGCAGCTTCGGCAGCGCCCGGGTGAGCATCCCGTAGCGGCCGTACTGGTAGGTCAGCCAGGCGTGGTTGACGGCCTTGCGCATGTCGTCCAGCGGGGGCGGGTACGGCGCGGCGTCGAAGTACGCGCTCATCGAGTCGTACCGCTCCAGGGCCGCCCGGATCTCCTGCACCTCGACCTGGTCGATGCAGTTCAACGCGTCCGTACGCCGCTCCGGGTCCTTGCCGAGCAGCAGTTGCACGTCGACCTGGAGGATGTCGGCGATCTCGTAGAGGACGGAGAACTTGTCCAGCCGGCGCACCCCGCGCTCGACCTTGTCCACCCAGCTCTTCGACTTGCCCAGCCGGTCCGCGAAGACCTGCTGGGACATCTTGCGCCGCCCCCGCCAGTAGGCCACCCGCCGCCCAATGGGTAACTCGTCCATCTGCCCATCCCTCCCCTGGCTGAGACCCCGGCCTGCGGCCGGTCGACCCATCGCGGTTGCGGGCGCGGTACGCCTCAGGGTTCCGCTGGTCGCACAGCGTGTACGTCAGCCGTACAGCCAGTTCTCGTATTTTTCGTGCAAGTTGCATGAGCCGTTCGTCAGCTCAACGATCGCGGGTTACGGCAGTGACGGTGCTCGACATGCGACCTGGACGCCGACCGGGTCCGGCGAAGGGAGATGGCACATGTGGGGGAACGTCGGGCCGCGCGTCGTGCAACTGTCGCCCTTGGAGCGCGTACGGCTGCGTCGCGTGGCCGTGCGCTACGCGACGCACGGCTGGGACGTCACCCCCGGCGCCTGCCTCGCCCGCAGCCGCTTCGTCTGCGGGCGCGCCGGTTGTCCCACGGTCGGCTGCCACCCGGCGCTCGAGAACTGGGAGCACGCGGCGAGCGCCGACCCGGCCCGGGTGGCGACCTGGTGGCGCACCCGGCCGCACGGCGTGCTGCTGCCCACCGGGCGGGCGTTCGACGTGCTGGAGGTCCCCACGCACCTCGGTCGGCACGTCCTGGACGCGGTGCAGACCCACCCGGCCGGCGTCGGCGTACGCGGGCCCGTGCTGGTGACCCCGACCGGCCGCTGGATGTTCCTGGTCCGCCCCGGTGATCCGCTCCGCCCCGAGTTGGACCACTGCTTCCACGTGGTCCGGCACGGTCCCGGCTCGTGGATCCCGGCCCCGCCGACCCGGCTGCCCGAGGGCACCGTCCGCTGGGCAGTCGCGCCCGAGCAGGCCCGCTGGCAGTTGCCGGACTGCTACCTGGTGCAGAACGCCCTGATCGACGCCCTGCGGGCCACCGGCGTCACGCTCACCTCCGACCTCCTCCCCGGGCACCTGCCGCTTCCCCGCCGGGGCATGTGACCGCCTCCGGTCAACGGCCGCACGAAACGCCGGTTCCCGCCGAGCGCGTCGGACGCGACGCCGAAGGGCCGGTGCTCGTTGAGCCCGGCGACGGCGCGTCCGCGCCGGGAGCGGGGGGTTACATGTCCACCGACGACACCGCGCGTCAGCCGGGCGGGGCCGAGCCGCCGCCCCGCCACCACCGGCCGCGCCGCCGCTGGGCGGCCACCCGCCCCGCCGGCTCCCGCCCGGGCCGCCCGCGCCCGGTCGGCTCCCGTCCGGCCACCACCCACCGCCCCTTCCGCTGACCCTGCCCCACCGCGCCCACCCCGCCCTCCGGCACGCTGGCGAGCAGGCCGACCACGAGCAGGGCGGCCAGCAGCCGCCAGCAGCCGGGTCCGCGGCGCGGCGGCACCGCCGGGCGTACGTCGGCAGCCGGCCGCCGCCGCGCCGGGACGGCGTCGTGGCGGCGCGGCGGCCGGCGGCGTAGGTGCGCGGGGTACGTCACGCGTAGCTTCATCGGGGCGTACCTCTGGCGCGGGAAGTTCTTGTCCACCTACGCGTTGGTGAGCCCGAACCGCCCCTGCGCGACGGCACCGTAGACGTTCGTTCCCAGAAGTCGACCATCACCTCGAAAGGCCCCAGGGCCATCAGGCACGCGCGGAGAGCGCTCACGAGGGCACTCAAGACGGCCCTCAGCGCGGCGCGGCGGGCGCGGTTTCCGCCCGCCGCGACACGGACCTCCCGAGCAGGGCGTACGCGGCCCGCCACGGGTCGGACGTGACGATTTCCGGCCAGCCGACGCTTGCCGCCGCATTCAGTGACACGGGTAAATTTAGGTGCGGGTAAGCCGCCCTGAAGCGCCCGTTCCCCGGGCCCGGCACCCCGCCGCCCGGGCGGGCGGCAAAGTAGCACCAGGACGGGAGCGTGAGCCGCCGCCGCAGCGGGTATGCCGCCGAACCGCTGAACGCGTGAGGGGAAGGCACATGCTCAGCAAAGAGGATCAGCGCAGGTTCGAGCAGATCACCCGTCACCTCCGGGAAAGTGACCCGGCGTTCTTCGCCCGGCTCGACCACCGGGCCCGGGCCCGCCGGAGCCGGTGGCTGATGCTTCTGACCATCGTGCTGTGGGCCTCGCTCCCGGCGATGACCGTGCTGGCCGGCCGGCTGGCGGGGGCCATCTGCGCGGTGGTGCTGGTGGCCAACGCCGCACTCATGTGGCGGTTCCGCCGCCGCTGGCTGTGACCAGGGGACGACGGTCCCGACGGGCCGGCGATCCGCCGGCCGGCGCGGCCGTGCCGCGCCGCCGGCACCGCGCCGGGTGACACCGGCCGGCGATCCGGCGGAGGGGAAGGACGTCCTTACCGGCCGAGCAGCCGGTACGCCCGCCGCAGCCGTTCGACCAGGCCGGGCCCGCCGATGGCGGGGGCCGGCGCGCCGAGCTGCCGCAGCAGCAGGTCGGGCCCGGTCGCCAGACTGGGCGGCCGGTCGGGCAGCGGGACGGGCGGCAGCCAGAACCGGTCGACCGACTCGGCCAGCGGCGCCGGCGGCAGGCCGGCGAGCGCCCGCGCGGCCCCGACCGGCGGGGAGTCCACGGCGTCCCGCCGGCCGTCGGAGCCGCCCCGTTCCACGATGGACGGGCCGCCGCCGGCGTCGTGACGCTGCACGGCGGACGGCCCGCCGCCGACGTCTAGGGATTCCGGTGTGGACGGCCCGACGCCGGCATCCCGCCGCTCCACGGTGGACGGACCGGTGGCGGCGTCGCCGCCCGGCGGCACGGTGGACGGGCCGGCCGGCGCGTCGGCGCCGGCGGCGGTCCCGGCCCGCAGGGCGCGCAGCCGGTCGAGCAGCTCGGCCCGGCCCCGGCCCCGCCAGTGCAGCAGCTGGAACGGGTCGGCGTCGAACGCCTCGGCCAGCAGGTAGAAGGTGGCCGCGAGGTGCTTGCACGGCACGGCGAAGTCGGGGCAGTTGCACCGCTGGCGCAGCTCCGCCACGCCGGCCGGGAAGAGCGGGGCGCCGGCCGCCGCGAACAGCTCCTCCAGCTCCGGGGGCAGGTCGCCGGCGAGCAGCCGGGCGCTGAAGAACGCCTGGGCGGCCAGGTCCGCCTCGACGCGGGACCACAGCTCCGGCGGAAACGGGGTCAGCGCGATGCTCACCTCGTACGGCTGCGCGCGGGAGCCCTGCACCACGGCGCTGACGGTGCCCGGGGCGACGTCCAGGCGGACGACCTGGCCGGCCCGCGCGTACGACCGGCCGCGGGTCAGCCGGGTGCCGAGGGCGAACGACTCCAGCACCTCCAGGAAGCGCCGCGACCACCAGGACCGGCCGATGGCGCCCCGGGTGCTGCGGGCCCGCAGCCCGCCGTCGACCCGACGCGGCCGGCCGTAGTCGGCGAACCGGTCGGTCGCCCCGCCGTCGCGCTCGCGCTGCCCGCTCACTCCACCACCGCCCCGGCCTCCAGGGTGAACAGCTCGCGCAGCTGCGCGGTGGACAGCTCGGTGATCCACTGCTCGCCGGTGCCGACGACGGAGGCGGCCAGGTTCCGCTTGTCGGCGATCAGCGCCGCCACCTTCTCCTCCACCGTGCCGGCGCAGACGAACTTGCGGACCTGCACCCGGCGCCGCTGGCCGATCCGGAAGGCCCGGTCGGTGGCCTGGTCCTCGACGGCCGGGTTCCACCACCGGTCGACGTGCACCACGTGGTTGGCCTCGGTGAGGGTGAGCCCGGTGCCGCCGGCCTTGAGCGACAGCACGAAGATCGCCGGCCCGTCCGGGGACTGGAACCGGGTGACCATCGCGTCCCGGTCGGCCTTGCCGACGCCGCCGTGCAGGAAGAGCACCTCCCGGCCGAACCGGGCCGACAGGTGGCCGCGCAGCATGCCGCCGAACTCGGCGTACTGGGTGAACAGCAGGGCGCGCTCCCCCGCCGCCAGGACCTCGTCCAGGATCTCCTCCAGCCGGGCCAGCTTGCCGGAGCGGCCGTCCAGCGCCGACCCGTCACGCAGCAGCTGGGCCGGGTGGTTGCAGACCTGCTTGAGCCGGGTCATGGTGGCCAGCACCAGCCCGCGCCGCTCGATGCCGTCGCTGGACTCGATCCGGGCCAGCATGTCGTCGACCACCGCCCGGTAGAGCGACGCCTGCTCGGCGGTGAGGTTGCAGAGCACCTCCATCTCCAGCTTCTCCGGCAGGTCGGAGATGATCGAGGAGTCGGTCTTGAGCCGGCGCAGCACGAACGGGCCGGTGATCCGGCGCAACCGCTCGGCCGCCTCGGCGTCGCCGTGCCGCTCGATCGGCTCCGCGTACGCCTTCTTGAAGCTCGCCGCCGGGCCCAGCAGGCCCGGGTTGGCGAACTGCATGATCGACCAGAGGTCGGCCAGCCGGTTCTCCACCGGCGTGCCGGTCACCGCGATCCGGTGCCGGGCAGGCAGCGCGCGGACCGCCTCGGCCTGCCGGGTGGCCGCGTTCTTGATCGCCTGGGCCTCGTCGACCACCACCCGGTGCCAGTCGATGCCGGCCAGGTCGACCGCGTCCCGGGCCGCCACCGAGTAGGTGGTGACGACCAGGTCCGCCTCGTGCACGGCCGTCGCGAACGCCGTCCCCCGCGCCCGTTCCGCGCCGTGGTGCACGTGTACGCGCAGCCCCGGCGTGAACCGGGACGCCTCCCGCTGCCAGTTGCCCACCAGCGACATCGGGCAGACCAGCAGCGTCGGGCCGGCCTCCGGCGGGTCCTGCGCGAGCAGGGCGAGCAGTTGCACCGTCTTGCCGAGCCCCATGTCGTCGGCGAGCACCCCGCCGAGCCCGAGCGACTGCAGGAACGCCAGCCAGGCCAGCCCCCGCCGCTGGTACGGCCGCAGCGTGCCGTGGAACCCGGGCGGCGGATCGAGCGGGGTGAGGCGCCGCTCCACGGCCCCGGCCAGCAGGTCGCCGAGCGCGCCGTCCGCGCTCACCTCCAGCACCGGCAGGGCGTCGGGCTGACCGCCGTCGGCCAGGCCCAGGCGGAGCAGGTCGGCGACGGTCAGCTCGCCGGAGGAACGGAGCAGCCGCAGGCCGGCCGCGAGGCGCTTCGGGTCCAGCTCCACCCACTGCCCGCGCAGCCGCACCAGCGGGGTCTTCAGCGCGGCCAGCGACGCCAACTCCTCGGCCGTCAGCGGCTGGTCGCCGAGGGCCACCTCCCAGCGGTAGTCGACGAGGGCGTCCAGCCCGACCCCGCCGTCCGCGGCGACGGTGCCGGGGGCGGTCCGGCTGCGGGCCTGCAACCGGGCGCCCAGCCGCGACGACGGGCGCCGCCACCAGGACGGCAGCAGCACGGCGAAGCCGGCGGCGTGCAGCACCGGCGCGCCCTCGCGGAGGAACCGGTGGGCGCCCTCGACGTCCAGCTCCAGCGCCTCCGGCGTCGCGGTGCGCAGGGCGGTGTCCAGCTCGGGCCAGAGCCGGCTGGCCCGGCCCAGCTCGGCGAGCAGGGTCTCCTGCGGGTCGTCCCGCCTGCCGGCCAGCCCGGCGACGGTCTCCGGCGCCCGCCAGACCTGCCCGGCGTCCACATGCAGGCTCGGCTCGTCGGCCGCCTGGAGCCCGAACTCGACCCGCCACGTCCCGCCCGTCGCGACCGGTGCCGCCGGGTCGGCCGGCACCACGACGACCGGCTCGGCGATCTCGTCGGCGGGCGGCTCGACCAGGCGGAAGCTCGCCCGCACCGCACCGCCGGCCGCGTCGCGCTGCCAGGCGGCCAGCTCGGCACGGAGGATGTCCAGCGCGGCCGGCTCGGCGGCGAAGTCCCGGACCGGTCCGGAGAGGGCGGCCAGCCAGGCCGGCACGGCGCCGTTCGGGCGTACGCCCCGGGCCAGCGCGGTCTCCGCGAGAGCCGCCCGTACCGCGGCGTCCGTGAGCGCGTCGAGCGCGTCGGCGACCAGCTCGCCCGGCCCGTCGTCGATGCCCCGCCCGTCGTCGATGCCCGGCCCGTCGTCGCCGGTGGCGCGCGGGCGGGCCGACACGTTGGCGGCGGCGCCCGGGCGGGCCGGCGCGTCGGCGGTGGCGCGCGCGGCCGGCGGCAGGGCCAGCGCCAGCGCCCGCGCCCAGGCGGCGTCCGTGCCGGTCAGCAGGGGCCGCCACACCGCCCGGGCGGCGACCCGCGCCCGCTGCCCGTCCGCGGTGGACCAGTCGCCGCCCTGCGACGCGCGACGGCGCGTGCCGTCGTGGCCGGCCTTCCCCGACCTGCCCGCGCCCTCGGACCGCCCGGTCGGTGCGGGGGCGCCGTCGGTGGAGCCCGCCGGCGCCGGGGCGGCGAGGCCGGGCAGGACCCGGCCCCGGGCCGCCAGCTCGACCGCGAAGTCGGCCAGCTCGGCGAGGTGACGCAGGGTCGCGCCGGGCACGACGGCCAGCCCGTCGAGCCCGCGCAGCAGGGCCAGGGCGGCGTCCGGGGCGTACCGGAGGACGGGAACGCGCCACCCGGCGAGGGTGACCGGCCCACGGACCGGCTCCGCGACGGCGGTGCGGACCAGCTCCGGCGAGTCCAGCGGCGAGCCGGCCCGGGTGGGGAGGGTGAGCAGCGCCGTGCCGAGGTCGGCCGGATCGGCCGCCTCGGCCAGCGCGGCGGCCAGCGCCGGGTGGCCGGCCGCGAACGGGTGCGGCCGCTCCCGGGGCGCCCGGCCGGGGCGGCGCGGCGCGCGGGCCGGCAGCGTGCTGTCCTCGGCCCAGACGGCGAGCCCGACGCCCCACCGCCACACCCCGTGGACGACCAGCACGCGTCCCCCTCCTCGTGACGACTCGGCGAGGATATCGGGCCGGCCGCGACCCCGGCGCGCACACCGTGCCCGGTGTGCCCGCCTCGCAACTCGTCGGGGTCAACTACACCAGCGCCAGCTGGTTCACCTTCGCCCCGTACGCGGTCCTGCGCGACCACAAGCTACTGGTCGGCACCGGCCTGACCGTGGGCAGCCGCTTCGGCCTCGCCGGCTACAACGGCGCGGCCAGCGGCTGGGAGACCGAGGGCCCGGCGGTCCGCCGGACGACGCGCCGCGGCAGCGCACCGCCCCGCGCCCGACCAGCTCGAACCCCAGCCGCTGGAGTGACCCCTGGAGCGGGTCGGCCGGCAGCGCCCTGCCGACCCGCTCCGACTAGGGTCGGCCGAATGTTCGACCTCCTCGTGATCGGCGGCCTCGGCGTGGACGTGCGGGTGCGGGTGCCCGCGATCCCGCTGCCCGCCGCGGACTCCGTCACCGTCGACCCCATCGAGCTGCGAATCGGCAACACCGGTTCCGGGCTGGCGCTCGCCGCGCACGCGCTCGGGCTCCGGGTGGCGGTGGTCGACGTGCTCGGCGCGGACCCGGCCGGGGACGTGGTCCGGGCGGCACTGGCCCGCACCGGTGTGCACGCCGTGCTCGGCGACGCCCCGGCCGGCACGCGGCGGTCGGTGAACATGGTGGACCCGGCGGGGCGGCGGATGTCGCTCTACGACCCGCGTCCGTGGCGGGGCCCGGCCCCGTTCGCGGCGGCCGAACTGGCGGCGCTGGCCCGCGACTCGGCGCACGTGCATCTGTCGATCATGGACTGGGTCCCTCCCCTGCTGCCCGCCCTGCGCGCCGGGCTCGCCGACGGGGCCGCCCTCTCCACCGACCTGCACGACTGGGACGGCGAGAACCCGTACCACCGCCCCTTCGCCGAGGCGGCCGACGTGGTCTTCGTCAGCGGGGTCCGGCTGGGCGCGGGCTCCGCCGCGCTGGCCGCCGCGCTGGCGCCCCGCACGGTGCTGGTGACCCACGGGGCGGCCGGCGCCGACCTGCACACCGGCGACGGCGGGCCGACCCGGGTGCCCGCCGCCGAGGCGCCCGCCCCGGTCGTCGACACCAACGGTGCCGGGGACGCGTTCGCGGCAGGCGTGATCGCCGCCCGGCTGCGCGGCGTGCCGCCGGCCGCCGCGGCGGCGTACGGGGCCCGGGTCGCGGCGGCGGCCTGCACCCACGACGGCATGGAGTACCCGGCCGGCCTGCTGCCACGCCCCTGACGTCAGGGTGCGGGCGGCACCGCCTCCCCGGGTGGCCGTCAGACGGCGCCGGTGGCGCCGTCGGTCAGCTCGCGGAGGATGTCGGCGTGCCCGGCGTGCCGGGCGGTCTCCTCGACCATGTGCACCAGGATCCAGCGCAGCGAGACCTCGCCGAGCTGCGGGTGCGGGACGACGTGGTCGAGGTCGAACCGCCCGGCGACCTCCCGGGACCGGGCGCACGCCCGCTCGTACGCCCCGGCGAGCCGCTCGACGGTGTCCTCCGCCGTCAGCGCGAAGCTCGCCGACGCGTCCTCCTCCGAGGTGAGGTAGACGTCGCCCGGACCGGGGGCGAGCAGGCACGGGAACCAGTTCCGCTCCACCAGGGTCAGGTGCTTGACGAGGCCGGCGACGGTGGTGGCCGAGGGCAGCAGCCGGCGGGCCGCGTCGGCGTCGGAGAGCCCGCGCAGCTTGCGCAGCAGCACACCCCGGTGAAAGTCGAGGAACGCTTCGAGCACGGCCCGCTCGTCGCCCGTATGGGCCAGCACCGGGCCGAGCGTGGGGTCGATCCGAATCTCCGCCATCCGCGGACCCTAGTCGTCCGGCGGGCCCGCGCGCTGCCCCTCGCCGTGCCGTCCGGCGGGCCTCCGCGCTGCCGCGCTATCCGCTGCGGGGTCGGGCCGGGCGGGGCAGGATGGGCGCATGGCATCAACGGCAGAAATCCCGCTGGTGGGTGGCACGGCCGACGGCGAGACGGTCACCGTCGAGCTGGACACGAACGGCCGCCCGCCGTTGACCCACCACCACCTCGGCCCCGAAGGGCTGGCCGAGGCGGAGATCTACGAGCTGGAGTCCGGGGATGCCGGGGCCGACCGGTGGCGCTACTGCTGGCGCGGGCCGGCGGTCTGAGCCGGCCCGCGGCCCGGGTTCGGCGGCGCGGCGGGGCCGGTGGACGCCGCCGCCTCAGGCCACCCCGCTCAGGGTGCGGGCGCGGAGGCTCTCCAGCACCGCGCGGGTGACCTGCGAGGTCCCCCGGGCCTCGTCGCACACGCCGGCCACCCGCCGGGCGGTGGCCTCGGCCCGCTTCTCCCGCTCGTCCCAGAGCCGGTCGACCTCGGCCAGCAGCGGGCCCTCCACCTCCCGCTCCACGCCCCGCAGCGCCGGCACACCGAGCCGCTGGGCCAGGTCGAAGACCTTGCCGGCGTACGGCAGCGGCAGGAACGGCGTGCCGACCATCGCGGCGAAGATCAGGAAGTGCAGCCGCATGCCGACGGCCAGGTCGAAGTGACGCATCAGCCCGAGCACCTGCTCGGGCTGGTAGCTGCCGTGCAGGATCCGGCCCCGCTCGGCGGTGGTCATGTGCGACAACACGCCGTGCGAGTGCCGGATGTCGTCGCGCTCCATCGGGACGAAGAGCACGTACGCGTCGATCCGGTGCACGAGGAAGTCGCCGATCTGGGCCAGCAGGCGGTGGTAGCCGTCGACGTCGAGCCGCTCGGCGGCCCGGCCCGGCTCCCGTACGCTCATCCCGACCAGCCGCTTCCCGGCCGGCACGCCCTCCTCGCGGAGCAGTTCCGCCGGGAAGTCCTCGGGTTCGAGCAGGAACGCCGGGTCCGCGGTGACGGTGATCGGGTTGAGCAGCCCCGCCTCCTCCAGCACCATCCGGGACTCCTGGTCCCGCACGGTCACCTGGGCGGCGCTGGCCAGGGTCTCCCGCACCATCCCGGTGTCGATGCTCTCGCTGAGCGGCCCGACCCCCACCGCGTACGTCAGCAACGGCAGCCCGCGCTCCTGGGCGACCCGGACCACCCGCAGGTAGCGGCGGGCCTCCCGGTCGTAGAGGATGCCGCCGCCGCCGAGGATCAGCACGTCGAGCTGGCCCAGGACCAGCGCGGAGTCGGTGCGGCTGATCCCCTCCCACGGCACCGCCTCGACGTCGGGGTGGGCGACCCGGGTGTGCTCGGGGTTACGGGAGAAGACGATGATCCGCCCGTCCGGCTCCTGCTCCCGCAGGTCGGCCAGGAGCCCGGTCAGGATCGCCTCGTCGCCGAGGTTGCGGCCCCCGTACGAGCCGAGCACGCCGATCGTCAGTCCGCCGCCACGCGTCATCGGTCGCTCCTCCCCAGGTGCGTCCGGGGACGGTTTCCCGCTGCGCCGGGGAACACTCCTGGGCGACCGACCCGGGCGGGGCGACGCGCCCCGTCGCGTCCGGTCCCCGGTGTCCGGGCGTGGTCACGTTCCGTGGGTCACCGGTCGGTCGCGCCGCCCACCAGCCGGGACACGAACGCCACGACCACCTCGTCGGGGTCGAAACCGGCGTCGATGGACGTGCTGAGCAGATCGAGCAGCAGCCCGTCCATGGCGTAGTGCAGCAGGGCGACCTCGAACGCGCCGCCCGGCAACCCGGACGCGACGTGGAACGCGACGTCGTCGCGGTAGCCCCGGCGCAGCGTGTCGCCGAGGACCCGGGCCAGGTCGGGGCGGCGGACCGCCTCCAGCCGCAGCTCGATCAGGGCCCGGGTGAGGTCGGGCTGCCGGGTGGTCCGCTCGACGATGTACCGCAGGTAGTCGACGAACAGCTCCAGCGACGGCTCGCGGGCGCCCAGCTCGGCCAGGACCCCCTCGTCCGGGGCGAACCGCTCCATGATCCGCTCGCCGAGCGCGCCGAGCAGGGCGTCGCGCGAGCGGAAGTAGTTGGAGGCGGTGCCCGTCGGCACGCCCGCCTCGGCGTCGACGGCCCGGTGGGTGAGCCCCCGCGCCCCGGTCGCCGCCAGCACCCGCAGCCCCGCGTCCGCCAGGGCCGCCCGTCGCTCCACGTTCCGCGCCATGGAAAAGACCCTAGCAGGATCCACGACTGCTGTAGTACATTCGTCCACGACACCCGTAGTGATTGGGGAACGGTTTGCGCAAGCTCGTGTACTACGTCGGCAGCACCATCGACGGTTTCATCGCCGGCCCCGACGGGTCCTGGGACTTCTTCCCCATCGAGGCCGACCTCGGCGCGTACGTGAACGGCCTCCTGCCGGAGGTGGTGCCCACCGCGTACCGGTCGGCCCTCGGGATCGACGCGCCCAACGCCCGGTTCGACGCCGTGGTGATGGGTCGGAGCACCTACGACCCGGCGCTCGCGGAGGGCATCACCAGCCCGTACGCCCACCTGACGCAGTACGTCTTCTCCCGCACCCTGCCCCCGGCCGCGGAGCCGGAGGTGGAGATCGTCTCCGCCGACCCCGTGGAGTTCGTCCGCGAGCTGAAGCGCCGCTCCGGCCGCGACATCTGGCTCTGCGGCGGCGGCCAACTCGCCGGCCAGCTCCTGCCCGAGGTCGACGAGCTGATGATCAAGCTGTACCCGGTCACGATCGGCAGCGGCATCCCGCTGGCCACCCGGGACTTCGACCCGCGCCGGTTCGACCTCGTCGAGGCCCGGCCGTTCCCCAGCGGGCCGGTGCTGCTGCACTACACCCGCCCGGGCACGGAGTCCGCGGACCGTTGACGCCGTCCGCACCGACCCGCCACCCGCACGCCGATCCCGGACGGAGCCCCATGCGCAAGCTCGTGTACTACGTCGCCAGCACCCTCGACGGCTTCATCGCCGCCCCCGACGGATCGCCCGACTTCCTGCGTCTGGACCCCGACGTGGCCGCCCACCTCGCGGCGCACTGGTCGCAGACGCTCCCCACGTTCGCCCACCCACAGTTCGGCATCGACGAGCCGGAGGGCCGCTTCGACGCCCTGGTGATGGGCCGGGCCACCTACGACCCGGCCCTCAGGATCGGCGTCACCAGCCCGTACGCCCACCTCAAGCAGTACGTCTTCTCCCGCACCCTGCCCCCGGCCGCCGAGCCGGAGGTGGAGATCGTCTCCGCCGACCCCGTGGAGTTCGTCCGCGAGTTGAAGCGCCAGCCCGGCCGCGACATCTGGCTCTGCGGCGGCGGCCAGCTCGCCGGCCAACTCCTGCCCGAGGTCGACGAGCTGGTCGTCAAGCTCAACCCGTACGTGATCGGCAGCGGCGTTCCGCTCACCGACAGCGGATTCGACCCGCGCCGGTTCGAGCTGGTCGGCACCCGGTCGTTCGACAGTGGAGTCGTCATCGTCCACTACGCCCGCCCCGCCGAAGCGTGACCGGGGCACCGTCGCGGGAATCGGACCCCGCGTGGGCCCCGGAACGAGGCGTCCGATCGCCGCCAGACCGGGATCGGCCGCCCCGCCGACGATCATTGGCATGACGACACTGAACGGAAAGGTCGCCCTGGTCACCGGCGGCGCCCGGGGCATCGGCGCCGCCGTCGCCCTGCGCCTGGCGCAGGACGGGGCCGACGTGGCGATCACGTACGAGCACTCCACCGACCGCGCGGCGGTGGTGGTCAAGCAGGTCGAGGCGCTCGGCCGGCGGGCGCTGGCGGTCCGGGCCGACAGCGCCGACCCGGCCGCCGTCCGCGACGCGGTCGACCGCACGGCCGCGGAGCTGGGCCGGCTGGACATCCTGGTCAACAACGCCGGGGTCTTCCTGGTCGGCCCGGTTACGGAACTGGGCGACGACGAGGTGGAGCGGACGCTCGCGGTGAACGTCCGGGCCCCCTTCCTCGCCGCGCAGGCCGCCGCGCGCCACCTCACCGAGGGCGGCCGGATCATCAACATCGGCAGCAACGTCGGGGAGCGGGCCGTCTTCCCCGGCCTGTCGCTCTACTCGATGAGCAAGACCGCGCTGGTCGGCCTGACCCGGGGCCTCGCCCGGGAACTCGGCCCGCGCGGGATCACGGCCAACCTGGTGAATCCGGGGCCGACGGACACCGACGCCAACCCGGCGGACGGGCCGAACGCCGCCGCGATCGCGGGCTTCACCGCCCTCGGCCGCTACGCCGCGCCGGCCGACATCGCCGCGACCGTCGCGCACCTGGCCAGCCCGGAGGCCGGCTACGTCACCGGGGCGGTGGTCAACGTGGACGGCGGCTTCACCAGCTGACCCGGCACCGGGCGCGGCGGTGCTCCCGCCGCGCCCGGCACCGGTCCGCGTCCGGCCCGGCCCGACGGGTCCCGGCGTCAGCCGGGCGTCGCCACGGGATGGGTCAGGAACGGCAGGACCGCGGCCGGCAGCGCCGGCGAGGCCACGACGTCGTAGTGGGTGTGCCCGGGCAGCACGGCCAGCCGGGAGGCCGGCCGGTCGGCGCCGTCCCAGCCGGCGTCCCGGTGGCCACCGCCGAGCAACCCGAAGAACTCCACCATGTGCGCGGTGCTGACCGAGTCGGCGTCGGCGAAGACGAGCAGAGTGGGCGCGACGAGGGCGGCCACCTCGGCCGACCAGTCGTAGTCGCGCCGCAGCAGCTCGCCCGTCTTCGCCCAGAGCGTGGGCCAGTCCTCCGGCCGGGGCGCGATCCGGGTGTAGAGCTGGTGCGGCGGGGTGCCACGCATCCGCTCGCCCGCCTCCTCGTCGGGCTCGGGCATGCCCGCCAGCACCTCCGGATACCAGCCCTGCCGCCGGCACGGCGCGGAGACGACGACCAGCCGGCGCACCAGCGCCGGATGCTGGATCGCGGTACGCAGCGCCACGCCGCCGCCGAGCGAATAACCCAGCAGGTCGGCCTCGGCCAGGCCGAGCCGGGTGACAAGCGCCGCGACGTCGTCGGCCATCGACTCGAAACGCAGCGGACGGTCGACGTCGGCGGTGCGCCCGTGCCCCTGGAGGTCGACCGCGATCACCCGGCGACGCCCGGCCAGGGCCGGCAGGATCGCCGAGAACATCTCCACCGCCCCGAAGCCGCCGTGCAACAGCAGCAACGGCGGGCCCTCGCCGTGCTCCTCCCACCACAGGCGCAGCCCGTTGACCTCCGCGTAGCTCATGCCCCTCATCCAACCCCGTCGGTACGACATCCGCCGGCCGTCCGGCGGCGGGCAGTCGAAGAGCTGTGCGCCCGGGCGCTGCGGACGGCGTACGGGGCGAGGCGGTGGCACGATGACGCGATGTCGGTTCCCACGCAGGTCGCCCTACGTCCGCGGTACCCGGTCCGCACCGAGCGGCTGCTGCTGCGGCCGCTGACCGGCGGTGACGTCGACGCGCTGCTCGCCTACCGCAGCCGGCCGGACGTGTGCCGCTACGTGCCCTTCGAGCCGATGACCCGCCAGGTCGTCGTCGACCGGATCTCGTCGGTGTGGGCGCGCCGGGAACTCACCGACGAGGGGCAGTCGCTGACGCTCGGCGTCGAGGTCGCCGACACCGGCGAGCTGGTGGGCGACGTGGTGTTGTTCTGGCACAGCCGCCTGCACGCGAGCGGCGAACTCGGCTACGCGGTGAATCCCGCCTTCGGCGGCCACGGCTACGCCACCGAGGCGGCGCGGGCCCTGCTCCGCCTCGGCTTCGAGGACCTCGGCCTGCACCGCGTCGTCGCGCGGGTCGACGAACGCAACGACCCGTCGGCACGGCTGGCGCGCCGGCTGGGGATGCGGCAGGAGGCCCGCCTGGTCGAGAACGAGTTCTTCAAGGGCGGGTGGAGCACCGAACTCGTCTTCGCGATGCTCGCCGACGAGTGGGCCGCGCGTCGCGGGGACTGAACCGGCCGGGTCGAGGGGTCACGGCGACACGTACCGGAGACCGCCGGCACCGGCGTGCCGTCCTCCCCGGCTACAGCCGCTTGCGCATCCGGAGAGCCGTCACCTCGAAGCCCATCTGTTCGTACAACGTCCGGGCGGGAAGGTTGAAGCCGAAGACGCTCAGGCCGATGGAGACGACTCCCACTCCCGGCACAGCTTCTCGACCGCCTGGATCATGGCGCGGCCGTAGCCCTTCCGCCGCAGGTCCGCCCGCACCTCGAAGTCGTAGCCGAAGGCGTGCGGCCCGTCCGACTTCTGTTCGACGTGGAGCCACAGCATGCCGACCTCGTCGTCGCCGTCGTAGGCCGTCCACAGGTGGTGGCCCTCCGTCGCCAGGCCGTCGGGCAGCAGTTGCCCGTAGTCCTCTTGCGCCTTCGGCAGCGGCATCGCCCCGGAATCGCAGATGTTCTGCGCGTAGCTCTCCTCCGCCCGATCCCGGTAGCGGAGGTACTGCCTGTCGGTCATCGGCTCGAGCCTCAGGGTCACCACCCCGGCACCGTATGCCAATCCCCGCTTCCGGGCTGCCCCGCGCAGGCGCCGCCCGGTGCTGGCCGGGAGCCCGTGCCGCCGAGACCGGAGCCGGTCCCCGCGCTTCGGGCCTCAGGCTTCGGCAGCTGGCCGTCACCGCCGCACGGCGCGTCGGGCCGTACCGGCTATCCCGGCCGGACGCACGGGTCGGTGATCGTGTAGGTCGCGCTCCGCGCCGTGCGGCCGTCCGCTGTGGTCGCCCGCACGGACCAGGTCAGCGTCGGCGCACGCAGCCGCCCGACGGTCACCCGCGCGGCCGATCCGTCCGTCGTCATGGCCCGGACCGACGTCCTGCCCCCGGTGGGTGTCCAGTGAACCTCGGCATCACCGAGCGTGGCACTGCCGGTGGCCTGCACCACGAGGCTGTACGTGTCCGCGCCACAGCGCACCCGCGCGGTGGCGGAGACGGTGAACGGCGCTGCGACCTGCGGTGTGGCGGTCGGCCGGGGCGCGACCGGTGGCCTGGAGGTGGTCGGTGCGGCGCCACTCCGCACGGCGTCGGGCGCGGCGGGCGCATCCGTCCGGGCGGCCCCGCCCGCCGGCCCGGCAGCGGTCCCGGGTGTCGCACCGGTGGCGCCGGCCGGCCCCGGCGTGCCGGCTTGCGTGACCGTGCCGGACGGCAGCGGCGCGACGGCGGGCTCCGCCGGGCCACCGGCCGCTGATGCGAGCGCCTCGGACACCGGTCGGCCGGAGCCGTCCCGGCCGGCGGTCGGGCGACCGGTTGTCAGTGCCCAGGTGCCGAGGACGGCGAGAAGGATCAGTAGAGCCGCGGTCGCGGCCATCCGCCGACGGCGCCGGTCGCGGCCCGGCGGGGTCGTCCGCACCGCGTGGTCCGCACCGGCGGCGGGCCGAATGCTACGAGACCGGCCGGACCGTGGCGCCACCGCACGGTGCGTCGCACCGCGCGGAGCCGCCTCGCCGCCCGGGGCCACCGCCCCACCGTCCGGGGGCGCCGCCTCGCCGGCCGGGGCCACGGCCTCGCCCCCCGGGGTCACCGCCTCGCCGCCCGGGGCCACGGCACCACCGCCCGGGGTCACCGCCTCGCCGGCCACTGGCGCGGGCCCGTCGACCGGTCCGTCCACCGGCCCGGCACCCTCCGCCACGGAGGGCTGGTCCGCCGCACGCGCCGGGTCGGTCGCCGGGTCGGCCGTGACCGGACTCGCCGGAGCGTCCGCCGTCCCGGCCAGGACATCGGTCGCGCAGACCTCGGCCAGTCTCGGCCACACCGTGTCGGCAACGACCAGGAAGGCCGGCGCCGTGTACGCCGACAGCAGCGCGGACGGGCTGAGCTGTTCCCGTCGGACCAGTCCGCACACCGCGCAGCTCTCGATGTGCCGCGAGACCCGCTTGCGCAGGGTCGGCGTGAGCTGCCCCTGCCAGCCGTCGATCAGGCCGGCGAGGGTGGGGCAGTCCCGGGCCCCGGTACGGGCCACCAGCAGCGCCCCCAGCGCCCGTTCGAGCTGCGAACGGGCGCGCGACAGGCGGGCGTGCGCGTGGTTCGCGGGCACCCCGAGGGCCGCGCCGATGTCGGCGGACGACAGGTCGTGGCGGATGGCCAGGTGGACCACCTCGCGGTCGCCCGGGTTCAGCGCGGCGGCGGCACTGTGCACCAGGTCGCGTACCTGCTCGGCGTTGACGCCCGTGCCCGGGTCGACGGCGTCGGCCACCGGCTCGTCGGCCTCCTCCAGCGGCAGGGAGCGGGCCCGCTCCCGGAGCTGCCGGAGGCATTCGTTGCGCACGATCGCGTACAACCAGGAGCGCAGCCGGTCGGGCTCCCGCAGCTGGCCGATGCGCTGGCTTGCGGTGAGGAAGGCGTCGTGCACGGCGTCCGCGGCGGCCTCGGGCTCGCGCAGCATGGTCCGGGCGTACGTGTACAGCCGGTCGGCGTACCGCCGGTACATGCCCTCCAGCCCGGCCCGCTCGCCGCGGCGCACCGCCTCGACCAGTGCGGTGTCGTCCTGTGCCGCCGTGTCCATCCGTGTCCCTCGCTGCTCCTCGACGCGTCCAGTAAAGCCGCCAAATTTTTTCTTCGGGAGTTTCTGTTGGCATCCCGACCCCACCGCGCTCCTACCGGTGTCATCGCTACGAACAACCAGGAAGGAAAGACACCATGCGAGAGGGATCGAACCGCACCCGGTGGTCGCGTCGGACGGCAGCCGTGGGTGGGGCAGCGCTGAGCGCGCTCGTGCTCGGCCAGGTGGTCCTCACCGGGCCGGTGGCGGCGGTGCCCGGCCTGAGCATCAAGACGACGACTGGCTCCAGCACCACCTTCGCCAAGTCGCAGAACGCGGCCTGTCCGGCCGGCAGCAAGGTCATCGGCGGTGGCGGCGCGATCACCGGCTCGGGCCTCGGGCAGGTCGGCATGGACATCATGCGGCCGCTGGTCGACGGCGACACGTACTCGGTGACCGGCCGGGAGGACGAGAACGGGTTCGGCGGCGACTGGGCGATCACGGCGAGCGCGGTGTGTGCCCCCGCGCCCGCGGGCCTGGTGACCGTGACCGGCAGTTCGGCGCCCAGCAGCTTCGGTACATCGAACTGGTTCGAGAAGTCCTGCCCGGCCGGCAAGCACGCCATCGGGGTCGGTGGCGCGGTCGTCGGGGCGTCGAACAGCGAGGTCGTGCTGGAGGATCTGCGCATCCAGCAGAACAGCGTCGTGGTGGCGGGTGCCGAGGACGGCACCGGCTTCGCCGGCACGTGGTGGCTGGAGGCCACCGCGATCTGCGCCGACCCGCTGCCCGGTGAGCAGCGCGTCATCAACGACAGCCTCTACAGCTCCGCCGCCACCCGGTCGGTCGTGGCCACCTGCCCGCCCGGCACCCGCGTGCACGGTGTGGGCGGCGAGATCCTCGGCGGCGACGGCCAGGTGCGCCTGACCCAGATGCTGCCCACGACCTCGACCACCGTGACCGTCGGCGCCGCTGAGGACGAGGACGGCTTCAGCAGCAACTGGAAGGTGCGGGCGTACGCCGTCTGCGCGAGCTGACCGCCGGTCTGCCCAGCGGTACGACGACCTGAGACGCAGCGGGCCGCCGGTCATCCGGCGGCCCGCTGCGCGTGCTGGCCGGTGTGGGCGCGGTAGGTTCCGCACCGGTGGCCCCTCGCCGCTCGTCCTGAACTCCGCTCGCGTTGGCCGCCGTGGATTCATGTCGCCGAGTCGGACAACCGGCCGTTGTCACGCGTATCCGGTGAAAAGTTCTTAAACTCCGATGACAACCGCAACCGCTTGGCCTGCGAACAGCCCTCACGGTAAGGATGAGCGCTCATGGACTCGGATTCGGACGAGGTAGATCTCAGCCCCGCGGAGCAGGAGGCGCAGAACAAGCTGCTGCAAGCTCTCGAAAGGGTCCAGACCATCTCGATGGCACTCAACCATGTCGAGCATCTCCTGAATCCCGAGAACCCTTACACCCCAGCCATGAACACGCCGTCGGTCAAGGCTCTGCTGCGTCAGGTAGGTCCGGGTGAAACCGCCGAGGAACGGCGAGACGCCATGCTCGAACTTCAGGCAAGACTGACGGTAGCCAAGAAGGAGTACGAGAAGGCACTGGAAGAGGCGAAGAAGGTTTCGTCATGATGAGCGCCGAACACGGCCCGAGAAGGGTGCTCGAACCAGCCTCACCGCCGCCACCAGGCTCCAAGACGCCTCGGGATGCGAAGAATAGACGTGATAGAGCCGGCCGCCTTACCCACCGCCTGACAGGGGGACACCATGACCGATGCCTTCGCTACTGTGTGGCGCCCGGGCGACGGCACGCAGTGGGTGCACTGGGGCATGTCGGAAGACGACTTCAAAGCCAAGGACTCCACCTACTTCCCACAAGGACTCCGCATCACCACCCTCCTGATCAAGGACGGAAAGTTCGCCGCCGTATGGCGCCCCGGCGACGGCACACAATGGGTCCACTGGGGCATGTCGGAGAACGACTTCAAAGCCAAGGACTCCACCTACTTCCCACAAGGACTCCGCATCACCACCCTCCTGATCAAGGACGGAAAGTTCGCCGCCGTATGGCGCC